>JAQYVG010000138.1 GCA_030145595.1 Desulfobacterales bacterium
AGGCTTTTATCACAAAAAATAACAGCTTTGCTTTACGATGGGCAATCGTTTGCTATGAAACAATTGCTGCATAAGTCTGTTCTTTCTAACCGATCCCTAACACACTCAAACAGCACACGCTTTAAAAAAAGATCATCCATTCCGCTGACAGATAATGTTCAATAATAAGAACTCCCCGACCCCTGAGCCCTAACCTCCGACCTCCGACCTCCAACCTCCAACCCTGCCTGTCCTGCCGTAGCCCGGCGAAGGCGGAAACCCCTGAACGGCTAACAATAAATCCCCTTGACAAACTACAACCAAACAACTATATTCTCTAAAAAGAATATAAGGTGGGTTTAAATGAAAGATTTTGTTAAAGTCATGAAAGCGCTTTCGGATCCTAACCGGGTCAAAATCGTCAAAATGCTTCAGCATAAGGCTCTGTGTGTCTGTGAAATACAGGCCCATTTGCAAATCGCCCAGCCCAGTGTTTCCAAACATCTTAAGATCCTTGAAAATGTCGGCATCGTCGAATCAACAAAAGAAGGTTTGTGGGTCAACTATCACCTCACAGACGGTAGCTCATCGCCATATGTATCCAGCATTTTAGGGAATCTTAAACACTGGTTGAACGACGATGCTAAGACCCGGGAGATTGTTGCAAAACTGCCGGATATTCGGCGTGAAGATCTTTGTAAAAAATAAAATTTAAATAGCTAAATAGCCATACAGCTATTTAGCTTAAGGGGAATTTTTCATGAAAGAACGTACAAAATTATTGCTGATCGTATTGATATTCCTGGCCGCCTACTATATTCCGTGGGACAGTTCACTGGTGCGACGAGCCGGACTTGAAGCCTTTATGATGCTGCGCGAATACGCCCGCGAGCATGTTCTAACCTGTCTGATACCGGCCTTTTTTATTGCCGGTGCCATTGCCGTCTTTGTTTCACAGGCGGCGGTGCTGAAGTACTTCGGCGCTCAGGCCAAAAAGGTTCTGGCCTATTCGGTTGCCAGCGTTTCCGGAACTATCCTGGCGGTCTGTTCCTGTACCGTGCTGCCGCTCTTTGCGGGCATCTATACGCGCGGTGCCGGGATCGGCCCGGCCACTGCTTTTTTGTATTCCGGGCCGGCCATCAATGTTCTGGCCATTACCCTGACAGCCAAAATTCTAGGCTGGCAGTTGGGTTTGGCCCGGGCCGTCGGTGCGATTTTCTTTGCAGTGATTACCGGTCTGTTGATGGCGTTTATCTTCCGCAAGGATGATGCCGCCCGCACCACCGGTCAAATTTATGTCCCTGACGAGGACGGCAAACAGCGCACCCTGCTGCAGGATTCGCTCTATATCCTGACCATGGTACTGATCCTGATTTTTGCAGCCTTCGCCAAACCGGCCGAAGGATCGACCGGCCTGTGGCCGGCAATTTTTGCAGCAAAATGGTATATCACCATCGCTCTTCTAATAATGCTTGGTTTGATGCTGAAAGCCTGGTTCAACAAAGATGAGCGGGCGGACTGGGTTCAATCCACCTGGGGGTTTATGAAGCAGATTTTTCCGCTGCTGGGTGCCGGGGTTTTAGTGGCCGGTTTTATGCTGGGGCGGCCTGGTCACCAGGCACTGATCCCTGACCACTACATCCAGAGCCTGGTCGGCGGAAACTCTGTTTGGGCCAATTTATTTGCATCGTTTTCCGGCGCCCTCATGTACTTTGCCACTCTCACGGAAGTGCCGATCCTTCAAGGGCTTTTAGGCGCCGGGATGGGCAAAGGCCCGGCCCTGGCCCTGCTTTTGGCGGGCCCGGCCCTGTCGCTTCCCAACATGCTGGTTATCGGCGGCGTCATGGGGGTTAAAAAGACCGCCACATTTTGCATTATTATTGTTACTATGTCCACCATCGCCGGTATGCTCTACGGATACATCGCAGGATAAAGAGTCAACGCATAAATAAAGTTACAACAGATTAACCTGCGAGATTCATAATAACAAACTTAAATTCGAAGTACGAAATTCGAAACAAATTAAAAATTCTAATGTTCAAAGATCCAAAACAATATAATTATATATTCTCAAAGACTTAAAGTCTTGTTTCTTACGTTTAGAATTTTGGTCATTCGGTATTGTTTAGGATTTCGTACTTCGAATTTCGAATTTACTTTTTCAAATTTAAGGCAGAGCCATTGTTCTTAACCTGGCCCTAGGAGCTAGGTTTTCCATGGCGAAATAAAAAAGGAGGTTGATATGGAAATTAAAGTGCTGGGGCCTGGTTGCCCCAAGTGTGACCAAACCGCAAATCTTATTAAGGAGGCTCTGGCCGAAGTCGGTGTCGAAGCTACGGTTGAAAAAGTGACCGATGTTATGGAAATCGCAGGCTACGGCGTCTTTGGAACACCGGCGGTTGTCATCGACGATGAGGTCAAGAGCGTCGGCAAAATCCCGTCCAAAGACGACATCAAAGCCTGGATCGCCGGTTAAGATAAAAATACATTTTGACACACCGATGCAAATAGAGGAAAAAAACTATGCCAACTGAAGCTTGTATCACCAAAGAGGCCAAAGGACTCAGTTTCTTCGAAAAATATCTTTCCGTCTGGGTAGCACTCTCGATCATAGCCGGGATTGTCCTCGGCAACATCGCACCGGGAGTGGCACAATACCTTGACAGTCTGGCTATATTTGTTGGAGAAGCACCGGTGGTTTCCATTCCCATAGCCGTTTGTCTTTTCTTCATGATGTATCCCATCATGGTCAAGATAGATTTCGGCGAAGTCCTGATGGCCGGCAAAAATATCAAACCGGTGGGGCTGACCCTTTTCGTCAACTGGGCCGTCAAACCGTTCACTATGTACGCCATCTCGCTTTTTTTCCTCGGTACGCTCTTTTATAATTTTATCGGTCCCGAGGCCGTGGATCTCGTCAAAATGCCGCTGGGTCTGAATCTTGCTGTGGGTGAAACCCACGGCGTCGGTCAAGTGGTGCTGGTCAACGGGATTAAAATGCTGCAAGTACCTCTCTGGCGGAGTTACCTGGCCGGTTGCATCCTTCTGGGAATTGCGCCCTGTACGGCCATGGTCCTGGTCTGGGGATTTCTGGCCCGTGGAAACGACGGGCACACACTGATGATGGTGGCCATTAACTCCCTTACCATGCTTTTTCTTTTCGGTCCTCTGGGCGGTTTCCTGCTGGGCATAGGGCGGCTTCCGGTTCCTTGGCAGGCGCTGGTGCTCTCCATTGGAATTTACGTAGCCCTGCCGCTTGTAGCCGGCTATATTTCCAGAAGACTCATTATTAAAACCCGCGGGGAGACCTGGTTCAAAGAGAAATTTCTGCATGTACTAACGCCCATTACAATTACGGCCCTGCTGATTACGCTCATACTTCTCTTCTCCTTCAAAGGCGAAGTGATCTTATCCAACCCGCTGACCATTCTCTGGATCGCCATTCCCCTTTTTATCCAGACCAACCTGATTTTCTGGCTGGCATACGGTCTGGCCAAGCTGATGAAACTGGATTATAAAGATGCGGCCCCGTCGGCCCTGATCGGCGCCTCCAATCATTTTGAAGTGGCCATCGCTACTTCAGTCATGCTTTACGGCCTTTCCTCGGGCGCGGCCCTGGCTACCGTTGTGGGAGTATTAATTGAAGTGCCGCTAATGCTCATGCTGGTTAAAATTTGTCTTAAAACAGACCACTGGTTTTCCTGAGCAAATTCTCAATAACCTCGGGGGAAAAGGGCTTCAGCGCGGCAAAGCCGCTTCATATAAAATCGCTTTAGCGATTTTATGTTTTGCAAAACCATCAGCTTGAAGCTATTATAAAATAAGAAATCATCTTCCCGGCAAGGGAACACACATGCATCAAAACAAGCCCGATAAAAATCTTTTGTCCCGTGAGAAGGCTCAACATGTGAGCCGGGTGCGGCGAATTTCCTGGATTGGACTGGCGATCAATCTGTTCCTGGCGGTGCTGAAGTTTACAGTCGGTTTTTTAGGGAACAGTCAGGCGGTTATTGCCGACGCCGTTCACAGCCTCTCGGACATGGGCACGGACCTGGCCGTGATATTCGGCGTAAAATACTGGTCGGCGCCGGCCGATGAAGACCACCCTTACGGGCACTGGCGCATTGAAACCATCGTTACGGCGGTTATCGGCATTTCGCTGGTATTGGTAGCTTTAGGGATTGGCTACAACTCACTCTCAACCATGCGGGAGGTGCAGGTAGTGCAACCCGGATGGATTGCACTCGTGGGAGTGGTTGTCTCAATCGTACTTAAAGAAGGACTATATCATGTGACCCTGGACGTGGGGAAGCAGACAAAATCTTCCGCCGTGATAGCCAATGCATGGCACCACCGCAGCGACGCCATAAGCTCCATTCCGGCGTTAATCGCCGTGGCCGCCGCCGCCCTTCATCCAGACCTGGCCTTTGTGGATCGTGTCGGTGCACTGATCGTATCGCTTATCATTTTGAAAGTCTCCTGGGAAATATTACGTCCGGTCTTCTCGGAGCTCACGGAAAGCGGCGCGCCTCGCAAAGACCGGGAAAAAATAAAATCCATCGCCATGAATGTAAATGGAGTGCAACATGTCCATGCCGTTCGTACCCGCAAGATGGGGGCCGGTATTTTTGTAGACCTTCACATCCTGGTGGATGGAGATATGAGCGTTCGAAAAGGGCACCGAATCTCGCATGAAGTCAAACGTGAACTGATGGAAAAAGGACCCGAAATAATGGATGCCGTTGTGCATCTGGAACCGTATGACGATCCAGTTTTCTAAAATCGCTCACAACTTTTGCTCGAAATCGCTGAATATCTTTCGGCGTTCGATACCCCTGATAATGATGTAAGTATTTCTTGAATGAAGATCTAATCCAGCGTATAGTTCCACAGAGCGCCTCCTTTTGTTTAGGGGTTGTTGTTGGGTTAACCACCTATAACAAATCGCATCTTTTTTTGCGATTGGGAGGCGCCTTTTAGATGATTCTCAAGGAATCTTCAATCTAACACCTCAGCCACCGAAATCAACATCTTGTGTCTCCACTTACCGAGACTTAATCTACTCAATTAAATCAACAGAGCAGTTATATTCCGAACGATATTTGACCACATTCATTAACCCTGTTATGATCACTTACCATCGACTATCACTTACGGGCTGCAACCATACCCGAAACTTCAATTTCAAATGAGGTATACTGGATGAAGACGAAAACGTTGGCCGAATTGGCCGAATATGTCGGAGGTCGGGTTGTCGGAAACCCCAACTTAAAAATCTCTTCGGCCGCGACTCTCGAGGGTGCAGAGAACGGCGAGATTAGTTTCTTAGCCAATCGCAAGTACTTGAAGCTGCTCAGGACAACTAAAGCCGCCGCAGTCGTGGTTCAAGAGGAACTCGAGTCCCCTGCCGCATTATTAGTGGCGGATGACCCTTACTACGCCTTTACTCAAATAGTCGTTCTGTTGCACGGCCACAGGAAACATAAAAAGTTTGGAATTAGCGCTAAAGCTTCGATAGCCGAATCAGCGGCACTCGGCAAAGACGTTCACATCCATGATTTTGTGACGATTAATGAGAACGTGCGGCTCGGCGACAGGTGCATTCTGTACCCTGGGGTGTTTATAGGGCCGGATGCAGAGGTCGGCGATGACTGTGTTCTCTACCCCAATGTCGTTATTTACGACAGATGCAAAGTGGGCAACAGGGTGATTATTCATGCAAATACAACAGTCGGAGAGGATGGCTTTGGATTTGCAACACACGACGGTGTCCACCATAAGATTCCGCACATCGGCAGGGCCATCATTGAGGATGATGTGGAGCTTGGAGCTGCTTGCGCCATCGAGCGTGGGACGTTAGAGGATACGGTCGTCAGCAAGGGCAGCAAACTCGGGGATGCGGTGGTGATCGGCCACGGCACCAGAGTTGGACCACATTGCTTGCTGGTGCCGCAAGTGGGCGTTGCAGGTTCCACCACGCTGGGTCATCATTGCGTAGCCGCCGGACAAGTGGGCATTTCGGGCCATCTTCACATCGGCAACAGGGTTACCATGGCAGCACAATCCGGCGTGGC
Organism: Desulfobacterales bacterium; assembly: GCA_030145595.1. Taxonomy (GTDB): domain Bacteria; phylum Desulfobacterota; class Desulfobacteria; order Desulfobacterales; family UBA11574; genus Desulfatibia_A. Next base: position 6,054 of record JAQYVG010000138.1, read on the forward strand.
CAATAACCTGGCCGACGGTGCGGTCGTATTCGGTTCACCGGCGTTCGACGCGAACAAAGCAAAGCGTGCGTATTCTTTGATAAAACATTTGCCTGAAACCGTCAAGGGCGTCCGCAAGCTTGCAAAGCGGGTATCCGAGCTGGAGAAGGGTAGATAAGGTAAAACGACTACCCCATGGACCGTTTTACCCTCAGTGGAAAAAATAAAGTCAGCATACAGTGGGCATTCTGTCAAGATTTAAAACGGGCTTGCGCACATCAAATTATTAACCGAGCAAGTTGTCTAGCGCCATCATAATTACGAAACCGACCATCACTCCAAATGTAGCCAGACGCGACTTTCCTTTTGAGTGCGTTTCCGGAATTATTTCATCGCTGATGACAAACAGCATGGCTCCGGCAGCAAAAGCCAGAGCAAAAGGTAAAACAGGATGAAAAACGGTAACTGCTACGACACCCAACAGGCCTCCGATCGGCTCCACCAGTCCGGTTAAGGTTGCGATGCCGATCGCCCGCCAGCGGCTGTACCCCAGGCCCAACAGCGGCAGAGCTACCGCCAAACCTTCGGGCATATTCTGAAGCCCTATACCTATCGCCAGGCTGGTTCCGGCCCCCACGTCACCTGTCCCGAAACCGACGCCAACGGCCAGACCTTCCGGAAAATTGTGAATGGTAATCGCAATGATGAACAACCAGATTCTTTTCAGCGCGCTGGAAGGACCTTCAGGCCCCATGACGAAGTGTTCATGCGGCAGCCACTTGTCAACTCTATCCAAAAAAACAGCACCTGCCAGCATCCCAAAGACCACGATATAAACACCATAGCCCGGCCATTGTTGGTCGCCGTATTCAATCCCGGGAACAATCAATGAAAACGATGTTGCCGCCAGCATAACTCCGGCGGCACCGCCTAACATGGTGTTTAAAACTTTATCGGGAACGCTCTTGAAAACCAGGGCCGGAAGGGCGCCAACACCGGTCGCAAGACCGGCAAGCATACTCGCCAAAACGCCCATTGTAATATTGGACATGATTCAACCTCGAGACCTTTGCAACTTGAATTAAGCGGCGCAGCCGCGTGTTATAAGATCGTGAAACGATCTTATCCTAGGATTGAATTCAAGTCTTCTTCAGGAGTCTTTATCGGCATAATGTTGAATTTTTCAACCAGCACATTAAGGATGTTAGGAGTAATAAAAGCCGGCAGCGACGGCCCCAGCCGGATATCCTTGATGCCCAAATGAAGCAGGGTCAACAGAATGACACAGGCCTTCTGCTCGTACCACGACAGAACCATGGAAAGCGGCAGATCGTTTACCCCGCACTCAAAAGCCCCTGCCAGGGCCACCGCGATCTGGATGGCGCTGTAGGCGTCGTTGCACTGCCCGACATCCAAGAGTCTCGGTATACCGCCGATATCCCCCAGATCTTGATCAAAAAAGCGAAACTTGCCGCAGGCCAGGGTCAGCACCACGCAATCTTCGGGTACCTGTTCCACAAACTCGGTGTAGTAATTCCGTCCGGGTTTGGCGCCGTCACACCCGGCCACCAGAAAAAAGTGTCGGATGGCCTTGTTTTTGACCGCCTCGATCACCTGGCCGGCAACTCCCATGACAGCATTGTGCCCAAAACCCACCATTACGGACTTTCCGTTAGTATCTTCGGAAAAGCCGTCAAGTTCAAGGGCTTTTTCAATGACCGGCGCGAAATTCTTGTCGGCTATATGGGCAACACCCGGCCACCCTACCAGGCCGGTTGTAAAAAGATTGTCCATATAATCCTCTTTGGGCTTCTGAATACAGTTTGTGGTCATCAGTATGGCTCCCGGAAAAGCGGCAAATTCTTTCTTTTGATTCTGCCAGGCCGTCCCGTAGTGTCCATAAAAATGAGAATACTTTTTCAGTTCCGGATACCCGTGGCAGGGCAGCATCTCGCCGTGAGTGTACACATTGATGCCCCGGCCCTCGCTCTGCTTTAAAATCTCTTCTAAATCTTTTAAATCGTGTCCGGAAACCAGGATGGCCTTGCCTTGCTTGGCGCCCAGGGAAACTGATGTGGGTACCGGGTGGCCGTAGGTGCCTGTATTGGCGGCATCCAGCAATTCCATGGCCCGCAGGTTGATCTCGCCACATTTTAAAACCAGGCCAACATAATCGTCGGCACTCAGGTTCTTGTTCAAGGTTGCCGCCATGGCTTCTTGAATAAACGCGAAAACCTGCTCGTCGGTTTGTCCCAGAATCCGGGCATGATCCGCATAAGCGGCAAGGCCTTTGATCCCATAGATCAAAAGCTCTCTGAGGGAGAGCAGGTCGGGATCCAGGTCAGGATCCGATTGTACCCCCACTTTTTCCCCCTGTCCAACCAAGCTTTCCAGGGTGGTCTCAGGAATAAATGCGGCGGATTCCTGGAAAAATTCGGTCTGGCCGCCGGCGGCTGCCACCTTTGCTTTTAAGCCATCCCGCAGCTCAACACATTCATTGATGAGCTGGACGAATCTTTGAGGATCAAAATCGACATTGGTCAAAGTGGAAAATACGGCTTCACAGGTAAAGCGGTTTACAGCATCATCATTAATACCGGCTTTACGAGCTTCCACGGCAACCAGAGACAACCCTTTCGTCGCGTAAATCAGTAAATCTTGCAAAGCTGCAACTTCATTGGTTTTGCCGCACACCCCGATTTGGGTGCAACCTTCGCCTTTAGCAGTCTGTTCACATTGATAACAAAACATATAACGCCTCCTTTTTAAAATTGTTTTTATTTACGTTCATTTTCAATTAAATATTTAGGTCAACTCCGGGTACGCTGTAGAATTTTTCCCCGTGTGCTTATGACTATCTCCTCTATGGGGATTTTAACACCGGCCTTTTCCATGCCCTTTTTAACGATAATGGGAAGTCCGGAACAGCAGGGGACCTCCATGATCGGAATGGTAATGCTGTTCACCCCGGAATACTTGCAGATATCCGCAAATTTATCAATATAGTGCTGGGCGTCATCTAATTTAGGGCATCCCATCACAACCGCTTTTCCCTGCAAAAAATCACTGTGAAAGGAATGGTAATGCTGTTCACCCCGGAATACTTGCAGATATCCGCAAATTTATCAATATAGTGCTGGGCGTCATCTAA
>JAQYVG010000139.1 GCA_030145595.1 Desulfobacterales bacterium
GTTTCACCAAGAACCTTTGGGTCCTTCCGATGCTCGCCTGGTTACTCCGTTGTCGTTGTCCAACTCGATGCTGTCTGAGACCCCGGGAGGTTGGGACTATACTCGTCTGTACCGTATTGCCCATATTGCCTGCGCCCAACACGATAGGATCGGCAACCTCCAAAATTTACACGATTCTCGGGGCTAAGGGGCAGATTCAGGGCACACACCCTTCACCTCGTTAGACTTGCATACCTCCTTAATTTATGTAAAGTATACTTGCGGGTGGCTGACTAGACCTTACCCGCGAGGGCTTCAGTTTCCCTCACAACATCGAACCAGCGCCAGGTTCGAACCGTGTTTTCGTGATGATTCAGTTAATCTGCATTCAACAATGTCAAAGTTCCGACACATAAAAAAATAAAGTTTGCCGTCCAGGCGGCAAAAAAAGGAGGCAGCATTTCTCCATAACCAAGCGAAATACATAAACTGTAGAATATCCAGTAAAGAAATGTTATGCCGACCCCATATGCGATGCTCACCGGCAAGCCTTTTGTAACACTGCCCCTAACAGCTATACCTACACCCAACATACACATGATGATGCAAACCATCGGAAAAGCAACTTTGGCGTAAAGGTCTACCCGGTAGACGGCTGCATTGTATCCTTCCAATTCAACCTTTTTGATATATTCAAGAAGTTCCTTGAAATTCATCTCTTCCGACTTAATAATCACCTGACTTAAATTGTCAGGCGCAAAATCGAACGTCTCGCTCAGCCTCTCGTGAAATGTTATTTTGTAGCTACCATCTTCTTTATTAAGATTCTGCTCCATAACATGATCAAGCAGCCATGGGCCTTGTTTGAAAATACCTTTTTCAGCATCGACTCTTCTGATAAGTCTGAACTTCTCATCAAATTGATAAAGGGTGATTCCATAGACGGTTATAATTTTCGGATTGAAATATGCTATATGTGTAATCGAACGGTTACCTTTAATCCAAATGTTTTTTTCCTTTGAGATTACAGCTAATTCTTTTCTAACTTCCCTGAGCCATATCTGGTTGGCTTTTCCCATGGTGATGGGAACGATAGCTTCGGAAAAGAAAAAAAGAAGAATACTGAAAATGAGTCCAATCACAATAACCGGCTTTAACAAGTAAAAGATGCTAACGCCGCTGCTTTTTAAAGCAACGATTTCATTGTTCCTGGCCATAAGACCAAAGACAACCAGAACTGCAAGCAGGATACAAACCGGAAGAATCTGGGCGATAACAAAAGGCGTCTTTAATAAAAAAAAGGTTAAAGCTTTCGAAAGCGGCAGCTTAGCTTCCATGAAATCATCGATTCTTTCAAAAAAATCGACCGCAACATATATGCCGACAACCATTGCCAGCATCATCCCAAAGTATTTAGAAATCTGTATCGTCAGGTATTTATATATTATCGGCATGCTTTCCTAATCATAACTTGATTGTATCGGAATTTCCTTTTTTTTTAGATCCCGCTTTAAGCGGGAGTTATATAGAATCGCGCAGCGATTGTATAACTCGTTTAATCAATACTGCCAAATATCTGATATTCACCGGACGTTCTTTGGCCGTTCTGTCGAGCAGAAACAGACCCAACCCACCCATAACAACATTAGGAAGCCACATACCTATCACCGGAGGATAGACCCCGGTTTCACCAAAAACCCACCCGGCCGACAACATCAAGTAATAAAGCAAAAAGAAAAAAAGACCCAGACCCAATCCAAATGATCTTTTAGCCGACTGCGACTGTATTCCCAAAGGAACGGCCATAATCCCAAGGGCAAAACATGCAAAAGCGATGGAAATTTTCTTGTGAAATTCTGTCAGTGCAGTAAAATATCGGACATCTTTTTTTGAAAAGGATTGTATGTGCTGACGCAGTTCAACAAGATTCATCTCTTTTTCGTCTTTGGAGCGTTCTTTTGCCGCAGAAATTGCCTTCTCTAAATCGAGGTTAATGTCATAGGTGTCAAATTTGATAGAATGAGTCGCCTGGTTCTTGATATCTACCTGATTTATACTTCCGTCATACAGTCGCAAATGAAAAGACGGACTATCAGGTTTGTTAAATATATTTCCCCGCGGTGCGACCACGGTGCTAACGATATTTTTATTTCTTTTATCCTCAATAAAGACATTGATAAGAATTTTACTTTTTAAATCGATTTTATTCATATACAGCATAACATCTTTAAAACTGTCATTAAAAGTCCTTTCTTTGAGTCCAATCTTGGCATTAGATGAAACGACTTCAAGTGTCAGGTCTTTAAACGACAACCTTCCCCACGGCACCCCGTAAATAGACATAAACCCGGTAAGTAAAAATCCCAATAAGCAAAAGAGCATCACCGGTGGAAGCAGCCTATAAATACTGAACCCGCCGGCTTTTAAGGCGACGATCTCATTATCGGCGGACAATCGAAGAAACGTCAGAAGTATGCTCATCATAATGGACAAAGGTATCACAAATTCAAGGAAATGAGGTATGGAATAGAGCAGCAGCATAAAAACCGAGGATATGCTGATCTTGTAATTTACAATCATTTTAGTGATATCGAGTATCTTTGCCATCAGGAATACAAATGTGAAAAACACTATATTGAGGGTAAAGGGTGGCATCATCTCTGTAAAAAAATATCGATTTACAATTGAGTTGATTTTCATAACAGGTGGGTGGTTATTATACCTTGAACCGTCTTAATTTGCGTTTTTAGATTCTTAAACTTGGACAAGATAAATCAGGTTCCCTCATTGATGATTTTCGATTGATGATTGATGATTTAAGGATGGCTGTCATTTTTATATAAATTGATGGAGCGAGCCGACTTCGCCATAGTAGGTAGGCTTCGACGGCTAAAAGCGACTTCCATCAATCGACAATCAACAATCATCAGTCATAAATCACTAAACATTAGGGTTAAGGATTTGTCCTGATGCTTTCAGGCTGAAATGTCCTGTCCTGGTTATTGACATTCTGCATTTGGTAGAGTTTGAAAAATTCCCCCTGGCGGGCAATCAGTTCTGCCTGTGTGCCCTCTTCTACGACCTGGCCATTCACGACAACAATAATCCTGTCGGCATAATCGATGGTTGAAAGTCGGTGGGCAATCACAAACGTAGTACGGCCTTTCATGAGATTCTCAAGGGCCTTTTGAACCAGCATCTCCGATTCCGCATCAAGAGAAGAAGTGGCCTCGTCAAGAATCAAAATAGGGGCATCCTTCAAAAGTGCCCGAGCAATACAAATCCTCTGTTTTTCTCCTCCGGAAAGGCGCGCGCCCAGCTCCCCGATGTTGGTGTCAAACTTGCCGGGAAAGCTTTGAATGAAATCATAAGCATAGGCGGCCTTTGCAGCTCTTTGGATTTCTTCATCCGAAGCTCTGTAGTTGCCATAGGCGATATTGTTGCGCACGGAATCGTTAAAAAGTATAGGTTCCTGGGTAACGATTGCCATCTGATCCCGCAGCGAAGATATCGATGCCTTGCGAATATCGTCACCGTCGATCAAAATCGCCCCTTCAGTGACATCATAGAACCTGGGCAACAGGTTAACCAGAGAGGTTTTTCCCCCACCGCTCATGCCCACAAGCGCCAAAATCTCGCCGGCCTGAACATCCAGATTGATGTCTTTTAATATAATATCCTCTTCATATTTAAAAAATACGTTTTCGAAAGCGACCCTGTGCGGTCCGCGTTTAAGTACTACAGGGTTTTTGGGCTCTTTGATTTCTGATTTTGTCTCCATGACGTCAAAAATTCTGTCGACCGCAGCAAGCCCTTGCTGAACCGCGTTATTGAGACCGCTTAACTTCTTTATCGGATCATACAGCATCAGCACGGCTGCCATAAAAGAGAAAAATGTTCCGGCGGTAGAAGTGCCCGCAAGCACCTTAGATCCCCCGTACCATATAATAAAAGCAATGCCGAGTCCGCCCAGAAACTCCATGATGGGTGAAGACAATGACCGCGCGATAACAGCTTTCATCTCCAGTTTAAAAAGCCCGAGTGTTCTTTCGTAAAAACGCTCCTTTTCATATTGCTCCATTCCAAAAGCCTTGACGATCTTGTTGCCCGCAAATGTCTCATGCAGAAAAGAATTTAAATCGCCAACGGCTTCCTGCCAACCGGTACTAATTCGCCGCACCCGTCGACCGAACTCTACAATTGGGTAGAAAGCCAGCGGCAAAATGACAAAAGCAAACAGGGCCATTTTCCAGTCCCGGTAAAAGATAACGCTCGTTAAGCCCACTATCGTAAAGCAATCTTTTAATGAGCTTGTAACCGCGGTCGAAACCATGGTTTTGACAATACCGACATCGCCGGTTACACGCGACATTAGTACACCGGTCTTTTCTTTGTGAAAAAAGGCGATCGGCAGGTCCTGTATGTGGCTATAGAGGTCATCGCGTAAACGCCTGATAATGCTTTCACCCACATAATTCATCAAATAATCCTGCCCGTACGTTGCCAGACCACGGAGCAAGTATATCAGAATAACGGCCAGCGGAATTATCTTCAGCATCATGGTGTCCTTATTAAGAAAAATATCATCCAGTACCGGTTTTACCAAAAAAGCAGTAGCCGAGGTTGCCGCAGCCATGACCAGCATACATACCATTGCCAAAAATAGACGGAATCTGTTTTCCTTGACCAGGGCCAGGATCCGTTTGTGTCTATCTCTTAAGGCCGGTTTTGATATTTTTTTTAAAATCGCCATTTTTATAAAACGTATAGATGACCCGGATTTTTTAGTTTCTTAATTGTTAATTTTGAGTATTTTGTGACAAACAATTAAAGTTAATCACGAAAACACCCCGGTACGACAGGCTCTGCCTACGGGGCAGGCGAAAAAGGGAAAGCACGAAATTTTATTAATATCTTTTTTTCGTGTTTTCGTCATTTCGTGCTTTCGTGGTATTTTTTCTTTTCCGGCCTGTCCACGTATTCGGCGCTTGTACGGGTTATGTAATAGCCTGGTTAAAGCATATTCATTGCAATCTCGGCAACACGTTCAGAGGCTCCCGGCGTTCCCAGCTTATCTCTTGTGCTCAAAAGCTCATTTCTCAAACGCTCCAAACCGGGAACGTCATTTAACATCTCAAAAACTGTATCTGCTATCTTACCGGGCGAGGCTTCCCCCTGCAGCAGTTCAGGAACAATCCTTTTACCTGCTATAAGGTTAACAAGGCCGATATGTTTGACACGGATCAAAACCCGGCCCAACCAGTAGCTAATCGGGGACAACTTGTAGATGATTACCATCGGTGTGCCGGAAATTGCAGATTCCAGGGTAACCGTACCCGAAGCGGCAACGACCAGTCTGCATTTTTCAAAAACTTCATCCACCCCGCCTGTAATCATCTCAAAGTTAATTAAAGCTTTGTGTTTTGCAATGAGCGCTTCCACGTACTGTTTTTCCACAGTAGGAGCAAGTGAAATCACAAATTTTATATTCTTGATCCGTTCTGCCAATATCCGCGCAGCATTCAGCATAACCGGCAGATGCCTGGCAATCTCCCGGTCACGGGAGCCGGGGAGCAAACCTACTGTAAGATTTGGCTCGGCCGGCTTTTCCAAGGCAGTGGCGGGGGAAGAATGTTCATTGTCGAGTAAAGGATGGCCGACAAATGTCACAGGGATCTGATGCCTTTTAAAAAAATCTGCCTCAAACGGCAAAATAACCGCCGCATGATTCACTAATTTTCCTATTTTTTTAACACGGCCCGGCCTCCAGGCCCAAATCTGGGGGGTGATATAATAAAGCACGGGTATTGCGAGCTTCTTGGCAGTCGCAGCGACATTAAGGTTAAAATCTGGAAAATCGATCAAGATGAGCAGGTCGGGATGCATTGTTTTAAGGGCTTTTTTGGCAACCGACAGTCCTTTTAATATACTGGTTATTTTGGAAAAAACCTCCGTAATCCCCACAACGGCAAGTTCGGAAGCATCAACTAAAATCCTGACACCCTCATTTTTAAGAGCCGGTCCGCCGATGCCGCAGAAAAAGAGCGCATTGTTTTTTTTTTGCATGGCATTTACCAGCTTGGCCCCGTGATGGTCGCCGGAAGCTTCACCTGCAATTATCATTACACATTTTTTTTCGGGAATGGGACCCATTGGTATTAGTAAAAACCTGCACCTAAAAATGTTCAAATTGTCGTGTCGACGGAATGCAAAAACCGCAATTGAGTCTTGCTGACTGGGGTTCTTTTTGCGAATTAATCATTCTTTTGTGTCAGACAGCCGGTGTACAGAATTTTCGATCTGTTCCATAATATTTAAAGCTATTTTCAGGGCATCACGTCCCATCTGTCCCGTAACCTGTGGTACTTTACGGTTGACGACCGATTTTACAAAAGATTTTATTTCATCTTCCAGGGCGTCACCCTTTGTAAAACAAAGCTGCTTAATTTCCATGCCCGGAATCAAGCCGTCATCTTTTTTGCTATTCTGCCGGATAACGGTAATTTCCCGGCTCGTAAAATCGACTGACACATAGGCATCTTTTTGGAATAGTCTAATTTTACGTTCATTTTTGGTCGAAATGCGACTGGCGGTAACATTGGCAACACATCCGCTTTGAAATTCAAGACGTGCATTTGCAATATCAACGTTTTCAGCGATAACAGGGATTCCCGCCGCACGGATTTCGCTGACTTCGGATCTAACGAAGTTCAAAATAATATCGATATCATGAATCATAAGGTCAAGGACTACGCTGACGTCGGTACCGCGATCATTGTAGATACTCAAGCGGTGCGACTCGATGAACATCGGCTTCTGAACGATATCCTTTAACGCAATAACTGCAGGATTAAATCGTTCAAGGTGCCCCACTTGAATGATCAGACCTTTTGAATCTGCAAACCGAATCAGCTCATCAGCCTCTTCAAGTGTGGTTGTCATGGGCTTTTCGATGAGGACATCAACATCATTCTTTAAAAAATCCATGGCGACCGCAAAATGGGATGGAGTCGGAACAACGATACTGACAGCATCCACTTTTCCAAAAAGGTCCTGATAGGTTGAATGTGCCGTGGTACGGTACTTGCCGGCGATACTCGCAGCTTGTGACATGTTGGTATCGGCGACGCCAACAAGGTCTACCGCATCCATACTTGCATACTTTTCAGCATGGAATTTGCCAAGATAGCCGACACCTACAACACCAATGCGCAGTCTTTTCATAATCTAATACCTAACCCGGACAAGCCAGAGCCAAAAAGGGATTATTTATCACGAAAACACGAAAAACATATTAGGATTTCGTGCTTTCCCTCTTTCGTGTTTTCGTGATTAGTTTTATTTTTTTGCCGGGAAAAGCACAAAATTCACAATTAAGGAACTAAAACCTAAAACGTGATGAATTCGATTTTTTTTACGAATTCATCACCTGGTAATCCCGCGCTGAGAAGATTTGATGAATTCTACAAGATTTTTTACCTCGGGTATCTGATGGACCTCAGCGCGTACTCTTTCGATGGCCTCATTCAGGGTCAAGCCGATACGGAAAATGATTCTGTATGCTTTTTTCAGTTGCAATAAAGTTTCTTGGGGAATCCCTTTGCGTTTTAAGCCGACATTATTTAAACCGTGCAGACTGGCCCTGTCGCCTGATGCTATCACATAGGGCGGAATATCTTTGACCACCGCAGATTTTCCGCCCACAAAAGCATAATCTCCGACCCGCACAAACTGATGAATGGCCACAAGACCGCCGATAACAGCATAATCACCAATAGTAATATGACCGCCCAGGGTTGTATTATTGGAAAGAATTACTCCCCGGCCGGTAATACAGTCATGGGCGACATGTGAGTAGGCCATTAACAGATTTTCTTCACCGACTTCGGTAATTCCGCCGCCTTCTGCCGTTCCCCGATGAATAGTCACAAATTCGCGCACAGTCGTTTTAGCACCGATCTTGACAAACGACTTTTCGCCCCCAAATTTCAAATCCTGGGGAATAGTTCCGACGGCGGCATACTGAAAAATTCGACAGTCCGGTCCAATGCTTGTGTACGGGTCGACAACGACATGGGGTCCAATAACCGTTCCTGACCCGATAACAACATTGTCGCCGATAACTGAATACGGACCGATAACAACATTGGAGTCGACTTTCGCTCCCGAATCGATAAGTGCCGTGGCATGTATCATGATTTTTCTCCAAAAGTAGCCATCAGTTCCGCTTCGGCAACACGTTTATCATCAACGCTGGCGATGCCGGACATCTTAAAAGCTTGAGATCGCTGTTTCAGAAATTGAATCTCAAGGATAAGCTGGTCACCGGGAACAACAGGTTTCCTAAATTTGACCTTATCCATCCCCATAAAAAAAATCAATGACCCCTTCTTTTCCAGATCCATGGATTCAGCAGCCAGTACACCCCCGGCTTGGCCCATGGCTTCGATAATCAGTACTCCGGGCATAATGGGCTCTCCCGGGAAATGACCTTGAAAAAAAGGCTCGTTGATAGTTACGTTTTTCAAAGCCACAACCTTTTTACCGGGCACAAGTTCAATGATGCGATCGATCATAATAAAAGGATAGCGATGAGGTAACAATTCCATGATTTTCTGAATATCATAAGTTATCTTCATTTTCTCTCTCCGTGAACCTTTGGGTCACAAATTGTTGGTATCTTCTCAATAAATGGAGGCTACCGGTAATGAGCCTTTGAACTTATTCCCGGTTGCGGTTTTAAAGGTAGATGAAAAATTTTAAGGACTTTAGCAAAAGCGACCTGAGGATTTTCCACCAGCACCAGGTTTTGCATAGACGCCTGAAAATCACGGGGCACAATAACCGCCCCTGCATCGGTTGCATCGATCCGCTTTAAAAATTTTGCGTTTCCGGCAAAGGTTATTGCATCACTGTGGGCTTCGTCAAAAGGGCTACATCACGAATTCGTTTGTGAACATCCCCTTTAATCTCACCTCCGACAATCTCAGCAATTTTAGCTAATGATATTTCCATCAAAAAAACCTAGTCCGGTCAAGCCGGAACCATATTTAATTTGCCACAAAGTCACCAAGACACAAATGTCAGTGATCAGTTATCGGTTATCAGCGATCAGTTTTCCCTTACTGATCACTTCTCACTGATGACTGTTTACCCGTGACTGTCTTGGTGTCTTAGTGGCGAAAAT
>JAQYVG010000013.1 GCA_030145595.1 Desulfobacterales bacterium
ACCTAAACTGATTGGTTCCAGGTTCAAAGTTCTGGATTTTGCGTTCTGCTTACTGCGTTCTGGGTTAACCTCTGAACCTTTCAACCTCTGAACCCTTGAACCTTTGAGCCCCTGAACCTTGAACGTTGAACCAACCAACCTAAGTATACGATTGTTTTACTATTCCATTAACCATCCATCAACATTGCTGCTACCTGTTCGCTGTATTGCCGGCTTTCTTGATCTGCCGGAAAAATATCGATTTCTGAAGGCGCGGAAACACCGAGTCCCAGTTCTACAGCTCTGGCGATTTGCTGCTGCTCGAAAATTTTCCGATGCATAATGTCAGCGTTGCTGCCCATAACCTTGAGAACGGCCAGGCCCGCTGCATCGATGGCCACGCGGTCGCCGGAGGCTAAAACGACATTTCCTTTTGCTCTTTTGCCTGTCATGGGACCGCCGTCCACAAAAGCATCGATACCGTCCAAGACGATCAGGTCCGGAGAGAAGGGCTGATTAATTTCCGCTATCATTTTTTGCTGATAAGGCGACTGGTGCAGATGATCCATGTACTGGTAACCGTTTCGAAAAGTAGGAACAACCCCGACATGCAGTTTGAGCGACATGGTAAAAACGCCTCCGAACTGATGCGTTTTCAAACAGCATGTGGCTATCAGGCATTCGGCCTCAAGCACCGGTCTGGCGATACGAAAGCCGTTGGGCCAGTGGCTGTTCTCCGGCTGGAACTCAACCCAGTCGGTTCCTTGTAAATCATCAAAATCGATAATTTTAACATCTTTTTCTTCCAAAAGGGGAACGACCCCCTTTTTGTCCATCACTTCCCGGGTGGGCGGGTAGCTTCTTTCGCCTAAACTGATTGATTTTGCTCCCATGGCCCAGGTCTCATCGACTAGTGCCATCAAAGTATCGTTGTGGGTGGAACCGGGCACAGGATCAGCCGTGTTGAAATTAGGTTTGATGAGTACGTTTTTGCCCTTAACCGGATTAACAGCCAGAGCCTTTAATGCAGCCTTTACACCCTTGATACGATCTTCGGTTTTTACAAATGCAACCCGGCTCATTTCAAGTCCTTTCTACCCTAATTGAGTCAAAGCTCTATTAGGCGATTTCATGCTGGTGGCGCGAGACATAAAACTGCAGTATATCGGTTTCGGTCACCATGCCAAGGAGAGCGTTGTCCTGGATTACCGGAAGGCAGCCGATCTTTTTCTCAATCAAAATCTGTCCGGCCGCATGGATCTTTGTATCCGGTCCGATTGTAATAACTTTATCGATCATAACCTCTTTGATGGTAACAGTCTTGAGGTGATCGCGGGCTTGGCCATAGTCATAACCCATTACCGAATCCAGGGACGCTTTGAACAGGTCACGCTGGCTGATAATTCCGGCCAGGCGGTCGCCTTCCACAATCGGCAAGTGTCTGATTCTAGCCAGGGTCATGATATCGCTTGCCAGGGATAACTCTTCATCCACCTCTAAAGTTACCACTTCTGTGGTCATGATGTCGCGTACTTTCATCGCTCCCCCTTTTGCAATCATCTTTCACCGTATTATAGACTATGGACTATGTTGTCCTAATAAGTCCCAATAGTCAATAATTTGGTGAGCGGCGTAGCCGCGTTATATAAAATCGTAAAACGATTTCATTTTTTGACTTAAGTCAAAGAGTAAATCCTGCTTTAGTAATAAGAAATAAATTACCTCCTTAAAACCTCAATTGAGCGCAAGTCAAGACTGTCCTAGAATTTCTTCATTTTGTTCGCGCTCAATTGAGGTAAAAGTAACAACTTTAACACCTCTGTTACAAAAAAAAAGGTTACAATATTTCTTACAAGTTGGTATACATCTTTCTATAGAGCAATTGTAAGAAGGAAAAACCAATGCCTGTTTTCAGCTATCTGGCATACCCTGTAAAGGGGGCCAAGGAGGAGCTGCTCAATGAACTTGCGGCTCTGGACCATTGTGAAGTGATGCCCGCCGAGAATGAAGAGATCCTGATCCTTGTGACCGACGCTCCCAATGAAGAACAGGAGCAGGAGCTACAGAAAAAAATTAAGCAATTAAAATCATTACAGTCTCTTGGCATGACATTTGGCCATGGGGATGCGTAAGCAAAGGAGTGCCACATGAATATTACCAGAAGATCATTCATTAAATCCTTGGCCTTAAACAGCGCCGTTGCAGCAGCATCGACCCTGTTTCCGGGAATCAGTTTCGGGGCATGGAAAAGCAAAGACATCCCCGCGGGAATGATTCAATGGAAAAAGACACCTTGCCGTTTTTGCGGCACAGGATGCGGCCTTCTAGTCGGCGTTTCCAGCGAGCGGGCTGTGGCCGTAAAAGGCGATCCCAACTGTACGGTCAACAAAGGGTTGTGCTGTGTAAAAGGTTATCATTCCATCCAGATCCTTTACGGCGAGGACAGAATAAAAAAAGCTTTGGTCCGCAAAAACGGCAAGCTGGTTGAGGTTCCTCTGAAAGAAGCCCTCGATCTGGTGGCCGAGAAAATGAAAGAGACCATCAAAAGTCACGGCAAGGACGCCGTAGCCATATACGGATCCGGGCAATGGTCGATTCCCGACGGGTATGCAGCATCCAAATTGTTCAAGGGGTGTATCGGCACCAACAATGTGGAAGCAAACGCCCGTCTGTGCATGGCAAGTGCCGTTACGGGGTTTCTGACCAGTTTCGGTCTGGACGAGCCCATGGGCTGCTATGACGACATCGATCACGCTGACGTCTTTGTCACCTGGGGCAACAATATGGCAGAAATGCATCCGGTTCTCTTTTCGAGAATGCTGGCTAATCGCACGAGCAAAAAACATGTCAAGATCATCGATTTTGCCACCCGCACCACCCGTTCCAGCCAGGGGTCGGACAAATCGATCCTCTTCAGGCCTCAAACGGACCTGGCCGTGGCCAATGCCATCTGTTATGAGATCATCCGCAACAAGTGGGTTAATTGGGATTTTGTAAAAAAGCACGTTTCCTTTCATAAGGGGAAAACCAATATCGGCTACGGTACCCAGGACCATTTCAAGTTCAAAGATAAAGCCGAAACCGTCGATTTTAAGCAGTATAAAGAGTTTTTGAAGGATTACACTCCGGAGAACGTAGAAAAAATATCCGGTGTTTCCGCCCAGGACATCAAGTACATGGCCTCTCTTTACGGCGACCCGGACAAAAAAGTGACCTCATTCTGGTGCATGGGTATGAACCAGCATACCCGGGGCACCTGGATCAACAACCTGGTCTACAATATTCATCTTCTGGTGGGTAAGATTTCCTCTCCCGGCAACAGTCCGTTTTCTCTGACCGGTCAGCCGAGCGCCTGTGGTACGGTGCGCGAAGTGGGCACCCTGACCCATAAACTTCCGCACGGCGTTGTCATGCAGGAAGAGGCCCGGAAGATGGCGGCAGAAATCTGGCAGGTACCGGTGGAAAACATCGATCCCAAACCCACCTATCATACCGTCGAGATGTTCCGGGCGCTGGACCGGGGAGATATCAGGTTCATGTGGGTTCAGGTGACCAACCCCATGGTCACGATGCCAAATTTGAAAAGGTATCGAAACGGTGCACTCAAGGACGGGCGCTTCATGGTGGTATCCGAAATATATCCCACACCTACCAGCGATGTAGCCGATGTAGTACTTCCCTCGGCTCTGTGGATCGAGCGGGAAGGCTTTTTCGGGAACTCGGAAAGGCGTACCCAACACAATGAGCAGATCGTACCCATGCCCGGCGAAACCGTGAGTAACACCTGGCAGATCATCGAGGTGGCCAGGAAAATGGGATTCGAAAAGCAGTTCCCCTGGAGCCGCAAAACCTACATTGAAGATATCTGGAATGAGTATATCCGCTTCCACGACAATCCCAAGCACCGCATGGCTCCTTACAAGGAGCTTAAAGCGCGCTCCGGCATTCAATGGCCTTTTGTCAACGGTATGGAGACCAAGTGGCGATACAATCCTAAATATGATCCGGCCGCCAAGGGAGATGATTTCGACTTTTACGGTAAGCCGGATCGCAAGGCCTGGATATGGCTGCGGCCCTATGAGCCGGCGGCGGAATCGCCCGACAGTGAATACCCCTTCTGGCTCAATACCGGCCGGGTCCTGGAACACTGGCACACCGGTTCCATGACCCGACGCGTCCCGATCCTGCACAGGGCGGTTCCTTCATCCTATGTGGAGGTCAATCCCGACGATGCGGCCCGCTTGGGTATTACCAACGGCAGCCAAGTCAAGATTACTTCCAGAAGGGGTTCCATAGTTATGACGGCCAACATCAACGGCAGAGGAAATCCCCCCATGGGTATGGTTTTTGTGCCCTTTTTCGACGAAAAATACTTAATCAACGAGGTCACTTTGGATGCTTTTTGTCCCATATCCAAACAGCCTGATTATAAAAAATGCGCTGTAAAACTGGAGAGAGCATGATGGAAAAGCCAAAGCATAAGGCGGACCGGAAGGTTGGGAAGGTTTTTCTGATTTTTGCCGGGATTTGTGTCGTGATATTACCATTTGTCGTGCTTGCGGCGCTTTCCTATGAGCCGCAGGAAATAGAAGCAGCGGTGGTGGAAACGCAAAGCCGGGATTTTGATCAGAACGGGGAGGCCGTCTTTGCAAATTACGACCGCATATCTGCAGACTATCTGCAAGGCACGTCCACCGAACGGACCCTGGCTGAATATTATTCTCGCAGACAATATGCGGGTTCACCGCCCTACATTCCGCATAAGGTCCAAGAAACAGACGGTACCAAGCTGGCGTGTCTTACATGTCATGCCAGAGGTGGTTGGACCCAGGAACTAAAAAGGAATACGCCCATAACGCCCCATCCGGAGCAGACTTATTGCCGGCAATGCCACGCTAAAACCGTAACGGAAAAACTGTTCGTTGCCAGCGACTGGATGAGCCTGCCTCCCCCTCGTTTGGGCCGGTCTCATTTGCCGGGATCTCCGCCTCCCATCCCTCATGATCTTCAGATGAGAGGCAATTGTATTGCCTGTCACGTGGGTCCGGGCGCGGTGACGACCATTCGTGTGGAGCACCCCTCGCGGGGTAATTGCCGGCAATGTCATGTGCCGGATGCTTTTACAGTACCGTTTAAAAGAAAATCCTTAGCTGGATAAAGCAGAAATTTCATGAAGACACCAACATTGAAGAGTTATCTTTTCCGGATATTACCTGCCTTGATTATCATCTTTTCAGGGTTGCAAGCATATGCCGGGCAGGGCGGAGTTGTAGAGACCATAAAAAAGGCGATCGTCCCTTTTAATGATGAAGAACAGGTCGATTCAGTTCCGCCGCTTCCGCGTGATACTGTTCTGGTGAAGACAAAATACCAGGGGGGAATTTTCTGGACAGAGACCCGCAAGGATAAGGTAGAGCGCTTCAAGTGCAGTCAATGTCACAATAACAAAGATGTCACGATTGCAAGGGCCGCGGAAATGGCCCATGGTGATATTAGCTCGGTTCATGGAGGAAAACTAAGACCTTTATCCTGTTTTACATGTCATAAAAAGGATGAGCGTGATTTTCTGGTGACTGAGAAAGGTTCGAAAGTGGATATGGATCACAGCTACCGCATGTGCGGGCAGTGCCATTTCAGGCAACAAAAAGATTGGGTCGGTGGTGCCCACGGTAAGCGAGTCTCCTTTTGGGCAGGAAAAAGGGTTGTCAAAAACTGTACCTCTTGCCACGATCCCCATTCTCCGCTTTTTGAAAAGCGCTGGCCCAAAACATATTCACGTCCTATAGTTAAATAGGGAAATAACATGGATTCCAGGCAGAATAACGATTGTCTGAAGAAAAAAGAAAGCAACCGACGGCAGGGTAAGCAGTGCGGGCGGCGTGAATTTCTCAGCGGAGCTCTAAAGGCCGCCGCCCTGGGCAGTGCGGCGATGGTGTCGGGATGTGGAACCGGCTTGCTGGGCTCAAGCGAAGAGAGCGCATTAAAGTGGCAGGAATATTTCAAGAAAAATTACCGCCTCATGACTCAGGAAGAAAAAGATGAGACGGTTGCGCGCTTAGAGCGGCTGGCCAAACTGAGAAAAGGCGTGGATATCCAGATGAGCTCCAAGGAGCCGGTAGAAGATGTCTTATTCGGCTATGCCTTTAATCTTACAAGATGCGAAGGTTTCATGGAGTGCGTGGCTGCTTGTGTAAAGGAGAACAATCTCGATCGCAAGTCACAGACTCAATATATCCGTATTTTTGAGATGGAGCCCGGTGAGATGACTCCGGAGTCCGGCGACGGCAAATACTTTCACAAAGTGCCGGTCGAGAATCATTTTTATATGGGGGTTCAGTGTTTTCATTGTGAAAGTGCTCCGTGTATCAAGGCCTGCCCCACCAAGGCCACCTGGAGAGAGCCGGACGGCATCGTGGTGGTGGACTATGACTGGTGCATCGGTTGCCGGTATTGTATGGCTGCATGCCCTTATTACGGTCGTCGTTTCAACTGGAACGAACCGCAGGTCCCCGTAAAGGAGATGACCAAAAAGCAGCACTATCTGGGCAACCGGATGCGCGGCAAGGGGCAGGTGGAGAAATGCACCTTTTGCGTGCAAAGGAGTAGAGCAGGCCGACTTCCCGCCTGCGTGGAGGCCTGCCCCACCGGGGCCAGGGTCTTTGGAAATCTTCTGGACCCCAAAAGCGAAATCAGATTTGTCCTGAAAGAGAAGAAGGTTTTCAGGTTAAAGGAGGAGTTGGGGACTGATCCCAAATTTTGGTATTTCATTGACTGACGGCTCTTGTTTAGTCGGTTGGATTGGTTTGGTTGGTTTAAATTAGTGTCGCTGCATCGGCAATCAGATTTTAACCGTGTAGAACTCGGGCATAAGTGAGCGTAAAGAAAAAGCAGAGGCCGGTCTTTAAATAAAGCAGATTAAATGCTGTAGCGGCTTAACCTTTAGGCAATAGCTACGAAAGCGCTGCTTTTCAGAGCGCTGTCGCTGTTTTTTGCCATAACGCTCACTAACCCCCTCAGACAGCTACACGATTAAAATCTGATCACCGATGCAGCTAATGTTTACGAATTAACAGCTGATGGTTTCGTAAAAAATCAAAACGCGACGTTTTGCGAACGTTTTAAGTTTTAGGTGTTAGGTTTTAAGTATCTGTTAAATAAATCAATTTTAATTACCTAAAACCTAAATCTTAAAGCCTAAAACGTGATGAATTCGGTTTTTTTTACGAATTCATCAAAGATAAAAGAGCCGGATAACACCAGTCTGGACATGCTGGACGATTCGAACCAGACTGAGTCTGACCATTTCCAGAATTGCAAGAAAGGTTACGATCACTTCGCTTTTCACCACTCCTGCCGGAAACAGCTCTTCAAAAGTCACCGATTCTTTGGATTCAAATATATCCACAAGTTGTGATATCCGGTTTTTAACAGAGATGCTGTCAGCAGCAATACGAACTTTATCATCCAAAGATATTTTTTTAAGAATTTGCTGAAAGGCATCAATAAGCTCAAACAGACCGAGCTTTAAAACCTCATCCTGCCGGGCTGCCAGAAGCTCTTCCTGATCAGGGTTTCTGGCAAAGATGTTTTCCCCTAAGAGGTCTCTTTCAGCTAAGCGCTCGGCCGCAGACTTCATCTGGAGATATTCTGCCAGTGGTCTGGCAATCTCTAAGCGGGGATCTTCTTGGTCGTTTTCATTTTCATGGATCGGGAGCAGCATCTTTGATTTTATCTGGGTCAATGTAGCGGCCATTACGATAAAATCTCCGGCAACATCTATGTTCATCGATTCCATCCACTGCAGATATTCCAGGTACTGGTCGGTGATCATAGCGATGGGGATATCATAGATGTCCACCTCATGTTTTTTGATAAGATGGACCAAAAGGTCCATGGGCCCTTCGAAAATATTGTCGAGTTTGACTTGATATAGTTCTTCTTGCATCGCTATAATTTTAGGGCTGCTCTGACTTCCGTCATGGTTTGCCGGGCCACATTGCGGGCTTTGTTGCCACCTTCGTTGATAATCTCTTCAACAAGCTGCGGCCGGGCTAGGTAATATTCTCTTTTTTCACGTATTGGTTCCAGCGCTTTGATGAGGCTGTCGGCCATTATCTGTTTGCATTCGACGCATCCGATTTGAGCACGGCGGCATTCATGATCGATTTTATCCACGGTTTCCTTGTCACTGTACAGCTTATGGAATTCAAAAACATTACATACTTCAGGATTACCGGGGTCGCTGCGTCTTGCCCGCTGGGGGTCGGTGAACATTTGAGCAGCCTTGGCGGCAATTTCATCGGAGCTTTCCGAAAGGTAAATGGCATTATCGTAGCTTTTACTCATTTTACGTCCGTCAATGCCGAGTATCTTGGGAGTTTCGGTTAAGATTGCTTCCGGTTCCGGGAAAACTTCTCCGTAAAAGTAATTAAATCTTCGGGCTATTTCCCGTGTGATTTCGACATGGGGAACTTGATCGACACCTACCGGAACTCCGTACGCCTTGTACATAATGATATCTGCCGCCTGGAGAACCGGATAGCCGAGAAAGCCAAAGGTTGAAAGGTCCCGGTTGCTGAGCTGTACAATCTGGTCTTTGTAAGTCGGGTTGCGTTCCAGCCACGGTACCGGAGTTATCATCGAAAGGATAAGATACAGTTCCGCATGCTCCTTAACATGTGACTGGACAAACAGGGTGCTTTTATCCGGTGATAGTCCTGTGCTCAACCAGTCGATGGCCATCTCGCGGATATATCCTGAAATAGAGTCAGGATTTTCATAGTCACTGGTCAAGGCATGCCAGTCGGCGATAAAGTAAAAACAGTCATATTCTTGCTGCATTTCCACCCAGTTTGCAAGGGCGCCGTGCAGGTTACCTATATGAAGCGGCCCGGTGGGGCGCATCCCGCTCAAAATTCGTTTTTTTCCAGTCATGCACATCTCCTAATCAGTAATCAGTGGTCAGTAGTCAGTAGTCAGTTGTCAGTTGTCAGTTGTCAGTTAATAATAGCTTAAAAACAAGAACCTGGCAATCAGCAACCCCGCCTTCTGCGGAATTTTCGCTACGCTCCAACTCTGCCTATATTGGGCGGGATCTTCAGTTCGCTACAACCCGCAACTCGCAACTCGCAACTCGTAACCAAACTACCTTCCCAGCAGTATCTTGATCAAAGGGTTTAGAAAAAAAGGAATAAGCTTACCCAGTGAATTTGTAATTAGCAAGAAAATAATTATGAGCATGCCGAAGGGCTCAATGCGTGCAAAGTGCACCCTCAAACGCGCCGGCAGAAGCATGGTAAATAGTCGGCCCCCATCCAGAGGGGGAACCGGTATCAGGTTGAAAAGAGCCAGTACCAAATTGATGACCACACTCCAGATCAGCATATTATAAAGATCCATAATGATGGGCTTGAAAATAGAAGTATACCAGATAGCTTTAAAATGAAGCAGAAGCTGGAAGCTTACCCCTGAGACTATTGCCAGGGCCAGATTGGCAATAATACCTGCGGATGCAACATAAATCGTACTTTTGCGAAGGTCACGAAAATTGGCGAAATTAACCGGAACCGGCTTGGCATATCCAAAAATAATGGGAGAACCTGATAATTTTAACACCAGCGGCAGCAGAAATGACCCGATAAAATCAAGATGCTTGACGGGATTCAGGGTCAATCTTCCTGCCAGCTTAGCGGTGGGGTCTCCCAGTCTGTAAGCAACATAGCCGTGAGCTACCTCGTGGATGGTGACTGCCAAAAGCAAGGGGACAATCATTACCACCATCTGGTTCAGATCGAAGTTATTGAACATAATCTTTTACAAAGCCAAGTTCATCGTTGCGCGTTTTAAGCCGGCCGTTTAATTTTGCATCGAGGACAGCCTGCAGGATTTCTTTAAAGTTTGGTCCGGGCTCAAGTCCCATTTTTATAAGATCTTTGCCGGTTACCGAAGACTGGATATTCCGCAAGCGCGTAAAATAGTTGGAGATCGACTTTTTAACTTTTTCGCTTTTGGTTGCCGCCATCATGTAAAGTGCCAGTTCAATCCTAAAACCCGTAAGTTGGTGGTAAAGCGTACTGTTTGAAAGCGGAAGATGGCGTTCCATCCAAGACAGACACTGGTCGGCTTCAAATCGTTCTTTGATGAAAATATCTATGTAGCGTGGTGCCAGCTCAATCCGCCTGCAGATTTCATGGGTTGTTTCCTTGTCGCAATGACGAATTAGCGCCAGGAAATAAACGGTCCATTTCATATAGGATTCTTCCAAAAAGAGCAAATCATGCCAAGACAAGACCTTTTTAACGGCATTAAATAAAGCTACAAGTTCTTTTGTAAGGGTTATTGAAGGATGAATAACATGTAAAAGATCATAGTCGTGTAGCCTTATGATCGCGGAGGTAGGGTTCTCTTCTTCGAGAATTTGGCGCAGTTCAGAAAAGACCCTACGGCCGCTGAGCCGTTTGAAAAAATCCATTTTGACGGCATTTACGATCAGACCTGAAGTCAGCTTTCCTATCGTAAAATCAAAACGCTGCTCGAACCTTATAGCCCTGAAAACACGTGTTGGATCCTCAACAAAACTTAAGTTGTGCAGAACTCTTATGGTTTTTTCCTTAAGGTCCTTTTGAGCTCCAAAAAAATCGATCAAGGTGCCGAATTTGTCGGGGTCTAACTGAATGGCCAAGGTATTAACGGTAAAATCCCTGCGAAAAAGGTCGAGTTTAATCGAACTCATTTCTACCGTGGGCAGGGCGGCAGGGAACTTGTAGTATTCAATTCTGGCGGAAGCTACATCGATTTTAAAGCCGTCAGGGAAGATGATTACCGCCGTACCGAATTTATCATAAGCGTGAATACGTGCCTTGACCGTTTTTGCGAATTCTTGCGCAAAAACGATACCATCGCCTTCGATAACAATATCTAAATCTTCATTGGTCCTGTACAGAAACAAGTCGCGGACAAATCCGCCGACAATATAGGCGTCAAAACCATTTTCTACAGCCTTTCTGCCGATTGATTTCAAAATATCAATGATCCGGCGCGAAAGGCGTTCTTTCATAAATCTTGCAATATTTCTGGTTCTGGCATGGCTGAGTTCCTTCAGCAGCTCCGGGTACTCTTGACTCTTGTGTTGCTTTTGTCGAACCAGGATGTTCAGCAGATCGGTGCGTGTAATAACGCCTTTGATAACATTGTTGTCGATGACAGGGAGCACGCGTTGTTTGTTTTCGATAATTTTTTCCTGAATTTCGTGAAGCTCGGCAGCAGGTTTGACAAAAGCAAACTCTGAGTTCATATATTCTCTAACGGGGATATGACCCAGCAGATGATAAAGGGCTTTTTCTATGATCTGGCGGGTGATATACCCGAGCAGTTTTTTGTCTTTGTTTTGCCCTTCGGTAACCAGCAGTGCATTGATATTATATCGGGTCAGGAGTTCAGCCGCTTCTTTGCAGGGGACATCGGCGTCGACCGTAATGGCAGGAGAAGACATTAAATCCTTGGCCCGGCTTCTCGAGCGGATTTTTTTATAGAGAATTTCGGTCAGTTCGTGCTCAATCTGTACCAATGTTTTGCCCTTAATGGTTGCAGCAGCCGCAAATGTATGCCCGCCTCCACCCAGAGGGGTGACGATTGCTCCCACATCGACTTCGGGTATTCTACTGCGGGCCACAATGTACATTTTATCTCCCATACGTGCGATGGTAAAAATAGCGTCAAGATTTTCCATCTTAACCATTTTGTGAACCAGAAAGGCGAAATCCGAGACGTAATTGTCGGTGGTTACGGTTGTAATCACAACTTCAACACCGTTGATATTGTATCGGATTGCGGCCTGAATCATATCATTTAAGAGGCCAAGCTGTTCCGGGCTGATTTCTCTGGAGATCAGGTTCGAGACAATGTTTAAATTTGCTCCCCTTGAAAGCAGAAAGGCGGCGGCATTGAAATCTTTTTCAGTGGTTGAGGGAAACGTAAAAGAGCCCGTATCTTCATAGATACCCAGACACATGATCGTTGCTTCATCTGGTGAGATCTCAATCCCTTTTTCCATTATAATTTCAGCCAAAATGGTAACGGTTGCTCCCGTTAACTGGTGAACTTCAAGATGCCCGCTGATATCATTGGCAGCCGGCGGATGATGGTCATAGATGTGAATTTCCAAATCAGGCCTATCCAGCACCGAGGCCAGCTTTCCGATACGACCGGCCTGCCTGGTGTCAACCAGAACCAGTCTTTTCAAGTCCGAAAAATCGATATCTTTGATCTCTGCCATATTGAAGAGATACACCATGGACTTTATAAAGAAATTTCTCAAATTTTTTTCCTGGGAACCGGGAAAAACCACGAGGGCGTCAGGATACAGTTTTTGGGCCGCAAGCATGGAGGCCAGTGCATCAAAGTCGGCGTTTATATGGGTGGTAATGACGGTAAGATCTTTTTTGCTTAGCACGTTTTTTTTTGCCACAGCCCGTTCCTATAAGAAAAGTTATGTCTTTTTAATCATATATGATACGGTTAATCAAGCGCAAGATCAAGCAAACTTAATACCTTAATGAAGAGCTGCGATCGACTCGCCCACTGAATTAAAGAGCGGCGAAGCCGCGTTATATAAAATCGCAAAGCGATTTTATTTGTAAAGCCGTTGTTGTTTTGGTAAGAATATGATACTAAATTATAACAACATTTTGGTATTACACGGTAAATGACACAAAAACAAGATTCAAGCTACAGATACATTTTCGGTCCAGTTCCATCCAGGCGGTTGGGTATGTCTCTGGGTGTTGATCTTGTGCCTCACAAAACGTGCACTTTCGATTGTGTCTATTGCGAGAGTGGCAAAACCACCCGCTTAACAGTGAAACGCAAAGCATATGTACCGCTGAAAAAGGTCAAAGCAGAACTAACAGCCTTTTTAGCGAGTGGGCCACAACTCGATTTTGTAACATTTTCAGGTGCGGGTGAACCGACACTCCACAGTGGCTTTGGCGAGCTTGTCGGTTTTATAAAAACTGCTTTCCCGCAGTATAAGTTAGCTTTGCTGACCAATGGCTCTCTTATTTATAGATCCGATGTCAGAGATGAAATTCTTGATTTGGATCTTGTAAAAGTATCACTGGATGCTGTCTGTGAAAATAATTTCAGACGCATAAACAGACCGCATCGGGAATTGGGACTTTCTCATATTATTGAAGGCTTGATCGCTTTTCGAAATAAATTTGCGAAACAGTTCTGGATTGAAGTTTTTTTGGTCCCCGGTTATAATGACGGCGAAAGCGAGCTAAAGGAAATAAAAAAAGTCTTAAATATCCTGGAGCCGGACAGAGTTCAACTAAACACTCTTGACAGGCCCGGTACCGAACCCTGGGTAAAGCCTGCCGGCAAAAAGAGATTGACGGACATAGCCGCTTATTTATATAATGCCGAGATTACTAAGCATTTAAAATCAGATCAAAACAATTGCGATTTTGGTGACGATTTTCACCAGCGCCTTTTGTCAACCATAAAACGGCGGCCATGTACAGCCACTGATGCTTCACGGCTTTTGGGTGCCGATGTTAAAGAGGTTCGAAGGCACCTTTCCGCCTTGATAGAGAAAGGGGCGGTTACCAAAAAGAAGATGCCCAGGGGAATCTTTTACATGAAACGAAATTGACCCATAAAGACCTTTGCAAATTTCAAAGGTCTTTCATTTAGGTTCCATGAGTAATGCCTTTCAGGATTACAGCTTTTCAAAGGTCTCACGAGTTCCATCAGGTCTCCATTTGAGAGGGAGGATTGATTATGCCAGCTTTTGTGTGGAAGGGAAAAGACAAAAACAAAAAAACCAAAAAGGGAGTAATTGAAGCTCCG
This sequence comes from Desulfobacterales bacterium, assembly GCA_030145595.1. Classification (GTDB taxonomy): domain Bacteria; phylum Desulfobacterota; class Desulfobacteria; order Desulfobacterales; family UBA11574; genus Desulfatibia_A. The sequence goes on from JAQYVG010000013.1 coordinate 13,831, forward strand.
AGCATAAATGTCGTACGCGCCGAATTGATCAGGATTAAGATTACCGATTTTAAAATCAAGCCAAAGCCCAAGGATATTTTTGAAAATGTCTCTTTTATGCAGCCTAAAGTGGGACAGTCTGATATAATTCTTTTTTGTAGACAATTCTCCACTATGATCGATGCGGGACTACCTATTATTCAATGTCTCGAAATTCTTCATTCTCAGCAGGATAACGTTACTTTTAAAAAGATGTTGAAAGAGATAAAAGCCAATGTTGAGGGCGGTCAAACCTTTGCAGAAACACTGAGCAAATATCCCAAGCAGTTTGATGATCTTTTTGTCAATATGATTCAAGCCGGTGAAGCCGGCGGTATTCTTGACACGATTCTGCGACGGCTTTCCGCATTTTTGGAGAAAGCGGCCAAACTAAAAGCCCAGATTAAAGGTGCCATGACATATCCCATTGTAACCATGGTCATTGCCGCTATTGTGGTTGGCGTCATCATGGTTTTCGTTATTCCTGTATTTGAAGAGATGTTTGCCGGTATGGGAGGGGCACTACCGATGCCTACCCAGATCTGTGTCAATATGAGCCGGTTTGTTAAAGGTAATATACACTTTATTATCGGTGGTATCGTTGCGTTTTTTTTTGTTGCAAAGAGGTTTTATGCTACCGACAAGGGTCGCGTGGTTTGTGATGACGTTGCTCTGAAGCTGCCGGTATTCGGGTCTTTAATCCGCAAAGCTGCCGTTTCCAAGTTTACACGCACCACGGGAACAATGCTTTCCAGCGGAGTTTCGATATTAGATACGCTGGAAATTGTTGCTAAAACAGCCGGCAACAAAACCATTGAAAAGGCTGTATTCGAAACCCGTGCTGCCATTGCCGAAGGCCGCACAATGTCCGACCCTCTTGCTGAAAGCGGGGTTTTTCCGTCAATGGTATGCCAGATGATTGCGGTCGGTGAATCCACCGGCGCTCTCGATGCAATGTTGGAAAAAATTGCCGACTTTTATGACGAAGAAGTCGACCAGGCCGTGGAAAATATGACCGCATTGATAGAGCCGTTTATGCTGGTGTTTCTGGGTGTGGTCATCGGCGGACTGGTCGTTTCAATGTATCTGCCCATATTCAAAATGGCAGCTGCGTTGGGTTAATCGATGCATCTAAACCCGAGATTCAAACTTCGGTTCTTAAGTTTTTATAATCAACCCTTTCAGGATCTATGCCATACTCCCTTTTGACGTCCGAAAGTGAATATTATCATAGGCTAAAATGGCTTATGTTCTTTCGGCTCCTTTTTACTTCCCTGCTGCTTGGCTCCACGATTATACTGCAGCTTTCAGATAGTCCTTCGCCGCTGGCCAAGCCGCTTTTGGTCTTATACGGCCTTATTGCCGCTATCTTTCTGCTTTCATTTATTTACGCCGTCATTCTACCCCGATTAAAACGCGCACTTAGCTTTACATACATTCAAATCGGGGCTGACACATTTATAGTAACGTTGATCATTTTCGTAACCGGCAGTTTTTCAAGTATTTTTTCATTTCTTTACCTTGTCGTGATTATCTATTCGAGCATGCTCCTTTTCAGAAAAGGCATCATAATAATGGCTGCGCTGTGCAGTATCCAGTACGGGATCATGGTTGACCTTGAATACTATGGTTTTATTAAGCCGTTTGTTATGGAGGGGAGCATTACAGCCGTTAACTATCCCGGAGAGCATGTTGTTTTTAAAATATTGGTAATTATGGCGGCTTGCTTTGCCGTGGCATTTTTAAGCAGCCTTTTGTCTGAGCAGATCAGAAAGACAAAAAATGAGCTGCTGGCTTTGGAAGAACGTGTCAAACGAGTTGAGAAGTTGGCTTACATGGGTGAAATGGCAGCCGGTATGGCCCATGAAATCAAGAATCCGCTGGCTTCACTGGCGGGCTCAATCCAGATTTTAAGGCAAGAGATTAGTTATCAGCCTGAGCATGACAAATTGATGCAGATCGTTCTGCGGGAGACGGACCGGTTAAGTACCCTGGTTAATAATTTTCTTTTGTTTGCCAAGCCTCCGGCCGCCAAAATTGAAAAAGTAAAGCTCGACAGCGCCTTGGCAGAAACGGTTAAGCTTTTTGAAAAAGACGGCAGTTGTTTTGGAAGGATTTCGATTAAAGTAGATTTTGCTCCTGATATCTGGGTCGCAATGGATCCGATGCATCTGCGCCAGGTTCTCTGGAACCTTTTGTTAAATGCAGCTGAGTCGATTGCCGCAAAAGGGCGTATCGAATTGAAAACGTACCCTTTAAAAAATGACTATGCTGAAATCATGATTGCTGATAATGGCTGTGGAATGTCGCGGGAATTGATCAAGTCGATTTTTGACCCTTTTTTTACTACCAAACTCAATGGGACCGGCCTGGGTCTTTCCATAGTTCACAGCATACTCGAAGCCTACAATACTTGGCTGGAAATTGAGAGCCGGGTCGATGAGGGGACAGCCATTAGGGTGCGGTTAAAGCGTACTGATCCCCCAACTTCGGCTTGACACCTTTTGGTAAATAGGTTAGCAAAAAGGGTTTACCGTAGGAATATTAATAAAATACCAAGGATAGGTGAGTTGTTAGATGGAAAAAACAAGCGATCTAATCGGGAAGCGCAGAAAAAAAATAGAGGATTTAAAAAATAAAAAAATTGATCTTTTTCCCAACGATTTTAATGTTGCCCACACAGTTAGGGATATTGTCAGCTCACTTGAAGGGGTTCCAGGATCTGGGACAGATGAAGATTTCGAATATGTAGTCGCGGGGCGTATGTTGGCGATCAACCGATTCGGGAAAGCATCCTTTATCAGATTCAGGGATCGCACGGGCCAGCTTCAGGCCTATATTCGGAAAGACAAAATTGGAGATAAGGCCTACGGTCTTTTTAAACAGCTTGATATCGGAGATATTATCGGCATAAAGGGCACCATGTTCAAAACCAAAACCGGTGAATGGACGCTGTTGGCACATGAATTAAAGCTTGTCTGCAAGTCGACGCGGCCGCTTCCGGAAAAATTCCACGGGCTCAAAGATCCTGAGAAGCGTTATCGTCGGCGCTACATCGATTTAATCGTGAATTCAGATGTGCGCAAGATATTTATTAAACGGAGCAAAATCATTCAGGCGATACGTACATTTCTGCTTGAGCGGGATTTTCTTGAAGTGGAAACACCCATGATGCAGCCCGTTCCGGGCGGGGCCGAAGCCACACCGTTTATCACACATCATAATGCCTTAGGGATGGACCTTTTTCTGCGCATCGCTCCTGAGCTCTATTTAAAACGTCTGCTTGTCGGTGGCTTTGAAAGAGTTTTTGAGATTAACAGAAGTTTCAGGAATGAGGGCGTTTCATCCCGTCACAACCCGGAATTTACCATGCTGGAGTTTTATCAGGCTTATGCTACCTATGAAGACCTGATGGACCTGACCGAAGAGATGTTTGCATATGTGACCGAGGCGGCGGCCGGATCAACCACAATTAGCTATCAGGGGGCTACTATAGATATGGGCGCCAAGTGGCGCCGCGTGTCCCTTTTTGAGGCCCTGGAGGAGTATGGCGGTGTGGATGCAAATTTACTCAAAGACAAAGAGAAACTTCTTGAGATTGCTGCTTCCAAGGGGATTAAAGTAACCAAAACCGGCCGTCTCGGAAAAATCATTACCAAGCTGTTTGATGTTTTAGTGGAGCCGAAACTTATCCAGCCCACATTTATTACCGGATATCCGGTGGAGGTTTCTCCGCTTTCCAGAAGAAGTGATCAAGATCCCGACCTTGCGGAGCGCTTTGAGCTTTTTATCGCGGGGCATGAGATTGCAAACGGATTTTCAGAGCTGAATGACCCTTCTGATCAAAAAGACCGTTTTTTGCAGCAAATGGCTGACCGGGAAGCCGGTGATCAAGAGGCTCACTTGATGGACAAAGACTACATTGAAGCGCTGGAATACGGAATGCCTCCTGCTGCCGGCCAGGGGATAGGGATAGACAGGCTTACCATGCTGCTTACCGATTCTGATTCTATCCGGGAGGTTATTCTTTTCCCGCATATGAAGCCGAAAGGGGACTAACGCGGGGCATGGCGCAAAAAGCAAATGTTGGGAAAAAAAGATTTTGGGGTTTCCAGTTCAAATACAAATTGAAGACTGTTTTTCCATTAGGTGAGAGTTACTTGATACTTGATTCCGGATACTTGATAATCATCTGGTTTTTTAACATTTTTATCCAGCATCGAGTATCCAGGAGCCAGCATTTTTTTCAATAATGTGAAATAATTACTTATATGCTATACAGTTTTTTAACTAAACAGAATCAATAACGATCGCATGTCTTTTGAATACTTCATAGGTGGTCGCTACCTTAGGGCCAAACAGAAAGAAACGTTTCTTTCATTAATTACCTTTCTTTCCGTAGCCGGTGTTGCGGTCGGGGTTATGGCCCTGATTGTAGTAATTGCAGTTATGGCCGGCTTTGAAGCCGACTTGAAGTCCCGGATATTGGGAGTTGAGGCGCATGTGGTTTTAATGCGTCACGGCGAACCTTTTAGCGATTATCAGAACGTGTCAAAATATGTGAACAAGTTGGAGGGGGTTGAAGCGGCAACGCCGTTTATTTACTCTCAAATCATGCTGCGCAGCTCATCCGGTGTTGCCGGTGTTGTGCTCAGGGGCGTTGACCCTCAATCCGCCGGCCTGGTAATAAAAATTTTAGAAAGCGATGCTTTGCAAAATTTAGATAAGATGCATAAGGAAAAAGGCATGCCCGCTTCTATGCCCGGGATCATTTTAGGCCGGGAGCTTTCCAGAAGTCTGGGGGTCATGATTGGTGATGCTGTTGCTCTGATATCATCAAGAGGCATGATATCTCCAGTGGGATACTTGCCGGCTATGAAGCGGTTTAAGGTGGCAGGTATCTTTGAAGCCGGCATGTATGAATATGACGGTTCTCTGGCTTACATTCATCTGCAGGATGCTCAGAAAATCCTAAGAATGCCTGATGCTGTAACCGGTATCGAAGTGCGGGTTAACGATATCTATCAAGCCAAGAAGATAGCGGAAAAGATAGTTGCCGGCCTGGGATTCCCTTACTGGGCCAGGGACTGGATGCAGATGAACCACAACCTCTTTTCGGCGCTTAAGCTGGAAAAGACGGTTATGTTTATAATTTTAGTGCTGATTGTTTTGGTGGCCGCCTTTAACATCGCCAGCACGCTGATCATGATGGTAATGGGCAAAACAAAAGATATAGCCATATTAAAGGCCATGGGTTCCACGGATAAAAGCATCCGTAAAATTTTCATCTTCAACGGGATGATTATCGGTTCAGTTGGAACTGCGCTGGGAATTTGCCTGGGGATTTTCCTGTGCAAAATACTGGAAAAATACAAATTCATTGAGCTTCCAGGGGATGTTTACTATATCACAACCCTTCCTGTAAGACTTGCGGCTTTAGATGTTTTTATGATTGCCGCCGCCGCCATAGTGATATGTTTTTTAGCAACACTATATCCGGCTCATCAGGCATCCAAACTCAATCCTGTTGAGGCAATTCGTTATGGTTAGCTCCGAAAACATTGACAAAAAGACGGATGCGGATCGATTGATCGTTGTCAGGGAGCTATGCAAAAGTTTCAATAACAGTGGTTCCCGTATAGATATCCTCGAAGGGGTAAACCTTGAGCTGGATACAAGAGAGACGATTGCAGTTGTTGGCGCTTCCGGAATCGGCAAATCTACGCTACTTCACTTGCTTGGAGCGCTGGACCGGCCCGACAACGGGACCTTTTTGTTTCAAGGAGAGGATGTATTTCTTTTTGACGGTTTAAAGCTGGCAAGATTTCGAAACGAGTTTGTAGGATATGTCTTCCAGTTTCATCATCTTCTCCCCGAGTTTTCCGCACTTGAAAATGCGATGATGCCGGGATTGATTAAAGGGCTGGATAAAAAAAAAGCACGGAAAGCTGCGGAGTCAATTCTTGTTAAGGTTGGGCTCAAAGATCGTTTATTCTACAGGGTCGGCAAGCTTTCAGGAGGTGAACAGCAAAGGGTGGCCCTGGCGAGAGCTCTAGTTCTTAAACCGGTTGTGCTTTTGGCTGATGAGCCTACCGGTAATTTGGACAAGAAAAACAGCGAGCAGGTCCACGAGTTGCTTTTGGAATTGAATCGTGAATTTTGTGTTACGCTGGTTGTAGTAACCCACAATATGGAACTTGCATCTTATATGTCACGCCGTGTGACAATTATCGACGGCAAACTGGTGGAGCTGGAAAATTGAACAATGTAAAAAGATACTTGGTCTTGTTTGTTATCACGAGCCTGACGCTGGTGCCTAATATTGCTTCTCCGCTGGAGACGGTGCGGGTTGCCGTGTTGCCCTTTGAAGTTTATTCAGTAAAAGACCTTGCTTATATGCAAGCCGAAATCGCCGGGATTATCAAGAAACATTTAAAACAGGATGGCGCGGTTGTTGTGGATTTGGGCTTAAAAGCGGAGTTGAGGCGCGCAATAGCCGCAGGGGTCGACGGTATCCGTAATTTGGGTGTTAAGAGTGGTGCAGACTATATTGTTTGGGGAAGTATAACCTGGATTGGGCAGCAGTTCAGCATGGACGCAAAGATGATTGAGACCTTTAGCGAAGCGCCGCCGAATATTTTTTTCGTGGAAGGAAAAAGCATAGAGACTCTTTTGGGAACAGTGAAGGAGCTTACTGATAAAATCGGGATGAAGATTTTTAAGCGCGAAAAGGTCGCCGAGGTGCTGATTAAAGGCAACAAGCGGATAGAGTCTGATGCCATCCTCAAGGTTGTAAAAACCGCTCCGGGCGACATCATGCTTGCCAAGAGCCTTTCGGATGACTTAAAGGCCGTATATTCCATGGGGTATTTTGACGATATCCGCATTGAGGCAGAAGACGGAACTGATGGAAAGATCATCACCTTCAGGATAAAGGAGAAACCGAACGTTAGAAAAGTTCACCTGGAGGGCAACAAGCATATCGACGATGAAGATATACAAGAAGTGTTAGCCATCAGAACGGGCTCAATACTGAACATCAACACAATCAATAACAGTGTTAAGCAAATAGAAGATCTTTACAAGGAAAAAAATTATCACAACGTCAAAGTTGCTTATAATATTGAGTACCTTGAAAACAATCAGGCTGTTATCAAATTTGTTATCGCGGAAGGAGAAAAGGTTCGAATAAAAAAAATCATCTTTGAAGGCAATACCGCTTATAAAGACAAAAAATTAACAAAAATGATGGAAACGTCAGAAAAAGGCTTCTTTTCATGGATAACGTCGTCCGGCGATCTGAACATGGATAATCTAAACCAGGACATGGCCAAGCTTTCGGCCTTTTATCACAACAGTGGTTATATACGGGCCAAAGTAGGGGAACCGAGTATTGAATTTAAAGAAAGTTTGATATATATCAAAATTAAAATTGTTGAAGGACCGCGATTTGAGGTCGGAAATATCGATATTGCCGGTGACCTGATTTTTCCCAAACAGGTATTGCTGGAAAAACTGAAAATTACTAAAGAAACGTTTTTCAACCGAGAAGTCGTCCGCAACGATGTGCTTGGGTTGACCGATTTTTACGCTGACGAAGGTTATGCCTACGCCGAAATAGCGCCACGTATTTACCAAGATGCCGAAAAGTTGATCGTCAATATCACCTATGATGTTAAAAAGAATAAACAGGTCTATTTTGAAACCATCATTATCAACGGAAACACCAAGACAAGAGACAAGGTAATCCGTAGAGAGCTTATGGTTTTTGAACAGGAGCTGTACAGCGGAAAAGGATTAAAACGCGGCGTACGCAATCTGTACCGTCTGGATTATTTCGAAGAAGTCAAGGTTAACACGTTGGCGGGAAGCAGCGACGACAAGATGGTCTTAAAGATTGACGTTGTTGAAAAACCCACAGGCGCCTTCACCTTCGGCGGCGGCTACAGCAGCGTTGAGAATGCTTTTTTGATGGTTTCGACTAATCAGAGAAATCTTTTCGGACGGGGCCAAACCCTGGGGGTGAGTGCCAACCTAGGCGGAAGGACAACCCAGTTTAACCTGAGTTTTACCGAACCGTGGTTGTTTGATATTCCTTTGACAGCCGGTTTCAGGATTTTCAAACAGGACAGGGATTATGATACGTACGACAAGGACAGCGTCGGCGTGAATGTGTGGTCCAGCTATCCGGTTTTTGACTATACCCGCTTAAATGTTAATTATAAATACGAGGATGCGGACATTCTAAATGTCGGGCTTGATGCTTCAGATTCCATCAAGGAAATGGAAGGAACCAATGTAGAGAGCAGCATAACCACAGGGCTGCAATATGATTCCAAGAACAGTAACTTTAATGCTACAGAGGGGTCGAGACACAGTATCTCCGTGCAATATGCAGGTCTCGGGGGCGATATCGGCTTTACAAAGTATTTGGCGGAAACCGGATGGTATATACCGTTGTTTAAGGATTTAGTGGGCGTTTTACATGGCAAAACAGGTTATGTCTACGAGCACCCCGGCAAGACTCTCCCGGATTGGGAACGGTTTTATCTGGGCGGTATTAATTCCCTGCGCGGTTTTGAATGGCGGGACATCAGCCCGACAGAAACCAATGAGTTCGGTATTGAAACCAAGGTCGGGGGAGACAAATTTATCCAGTTTAATATTGAACTGAAGCATCCTCTGGTTAAGGATGCCGGTCTCTGGGGTGTTGCCTTTTATGATACCGGCAATGCATATAACAATGATGAGGATTTTGATCTGAGCAACATGCGTGCAAGTGTCGGTTACGGTTTTCGGTGGTATTCTCCCGTAGGCCCGATCCGCCTTGAATATGGATACATCCTTGATCCGGTACCAGGCGAGGGCAAGGGCGGTCGCTGGGAGTTTACAATGGGCGGGGTACTCTATTAGCCGGGATATTTTATTAAATCAGATACGCGATCTCAATGAGTTGATAAATAGTAAAGGAGGAGTAATGCATAAATTTAAAATAGCTTTTGTGGCAACATTTTTATTGTTTGGTTTTCTTGCAGCGCCTTTGTACGGCGCGGACGTTGCCAAAATTGGCATTGTTGATTTTCAGAGAATTCTTGAGACATCGAGTGCCGGGAAAATAGCCCAGGCAGAAATCAGTAAACAGGGCCAAAAAATGGAGGCTGATCTCAAGGAGCGCGGGGCTGCCATCGACGCAATAAAAAAGAAACTTGAACGGGAAGCCCTGGTTATGA
>JAQYVG010000140.1 GCA_030145595.1 Desulfobacterales bacterium
TCCATAAATGGTCTTTTTGCTCTCCGAGGCGTAGGCTCGCCTCTACGAGCCGGAGGCCCAATCTCTGCGTTATGCTCAAAAAATAATCCTCGGAATAATACACATATGCCTCCAGTTATTTTTTTCGCATGCCTTGATCTTGAACAAAAATCCTCATTTATGGATGGACACTAGTAAAGCGGCGAAGCCGCGCTCTATAAAGTCGTGCAACGATTTTATACTTTAAACCTATGAGCCATTTTATTGAGCTGTTCTGCAAGTTTAGATAAATCTTCCGAGCTCATATTTACCTGAGAACTGCTGCTGGACATTTCACCGGCTGATTGGTTGACCTCGGCAATATCTTTGGCAACCTCAGCGGCAACGGTGGAACTTTGGGAAACGTTCTCGTTGACTTCCTGAATTCCCGTGGATGCCTGGGACACGTTGCCGGCAATCTCCTTTGTAGTTATTGACTGTTCTTCCACTGCCGTTGCAATGGTGCTTACAATTTCGTTGACTTCATCAATTACCTTGGTGACAGCCTTCACATTCTCGGCCGAATCAGCGGAGCCGGATTGTATCCATTTAAGCTTCTCATCTGCTTTATTAGTCGCATCAGCTGTTTGTCTGGCAAGATCCTTTATCTCCTGAGCTACAACCGCAAAGCCTTTGCCGGCTTCTCCGGCCCTTGCTGCTTCGATAGTAGCATTGAGAGCCAGCAGATTAACCTGTTCTGAAATATCCCGAATTCCATTGGTGACCTCGTCTATTTCAAGGGCAGCCTTGCCAAATTGTTCTATGCGGTCAGATGCATTCTGGGATTGTGTGACCGCTTTACCGGTTATGGCGCGGGCCTTCTCGGAATTCTGAGCAATTTCATTGATGGTGGCGGTCATCTCTTCAGAGGCAGTCGCCACCATGTTAATATTAGTGGCGGCTTGTTCCATGGCGGCAGCCACAGAATTCATGTTGGAGCTCATCTCTTCGGCTGCCGTGGCCACGGTATTCGACTTGCTGGACATATTTTCGGTCCCTTGGGACATCTGTCCGGAAAGGCCGGACAAATCGATGGAGGAAGTATCCAGGGTTTCGGCGTGATCGCCGATATTTTTTATAATTTTGGCAACCTGGGTTACGAATGTATTGACCCAGGCGGCTAACTTGTCAAGTTCATCACGCAGCACGCTCTGGGCGACGGAGCATTTAATGCAGGATTTAAACTCGCCCGAAGTGATGCACCGGCACTGGATCTCACCGGGTGTATTAGAGCCGATCTCCTGCCAGCAACTGCCTGTTTTGCCGTGGCTGGGACAATCGGTATGTTTACAGTTGCGCATTTGTGAACAATTGACTTTCATCATGGGAATGCGTTTGGTCAGGTCACCTTCCATCACCATCACCCTAAGGGTATCATAGGTGCTTTTAATCGGTTTGTTGACCAGCCGGTTTACTAAAAAGTACAGTATGCCGCAATAAATAAGGACGACACACAGGCCGGCGGCAATAGACACAAAGAGCGACTTGCGGAGTTGAGCCATATCCGTGCTGATATCAAGGAGTGCGGCGGCAATCCCATTCTTGCCGGCGGAATCTTGCACAGGCCCGAAAAATGTCAAAATGTCTTGACCGTTTTGGTTAAGGCGCTGTGTGGCGGTTTGACCGGTCTGGAGCACCTGCTTGAGAAGAGCGTTATTGCCGGACAGGAGGTCCACAGTATTAGTTTTTGCTGCGATTTTAAAGCCGTCACCTGAGGGTACGATCAAGGCGCTGTCATAGCCGTCCTTTTTCTTTGCGAGCAGAACTTCTTCCATCCAGTCGCCGAATTCCGCCTCTTTGATAAGATTGCCTATGTTCTGGTAGCCTAATTCCAGGGCAGATTTATTGTACTTCATGATACTTGTGGTGTTGTCTTGATAGCTTTTCACCAGAAAAGCCGTCACCAATACAACTACCATGGCGGCCACAGAGGCCAGCAGTTTTGCCTTAATGCTCTGGATTTTAAACATATCAAATCCTCCTTCTTGTCTTTTGTATTAATCAACTTTTATATTTTAAATCTGGTTGCGGAAAAAATCGGAGTCCTCTGCGTATAAGACGGTGGGTGCCTTGCTGTCGCGTGTCGCAACCGTCTCGTGTCCGGAAAACCATTCCGGATTCAGAGTCTGAACCAAGCCGAAGATGTCTACCAATAAGGTGGTGTGGTCGCCGATAATGACAGAACCTAAAATACCCGGCTGTTTGAGGGTGCTGTCGTCAACTTCAGCGGATATTTCCGTAGCGTCCACAGGGCCCATGGCCAAAAGACCGATTTCTCTATCGGCAAGGGTAAAAACAATGACTAAAAGGTCTTCTTTATCCGCAAGCGGTTTGACCTGAGCGACTTCATCAATGGTAAACAAAGGAAGACTTCCGCCGCGATATTGGATTACCCGTTTGCCGCCCACTTCTTCAATCGCTGATTTTTTGATCTTCTCGACACGCGCTACCAGGTTTAAAGCAACGGCAAATTGTTCGTTTTCAGCGCTTCTGAATACCAGCAGGGACTGCTTGTCTTTGTTTGCCTTGATGACGGCATCATCGGTTTCCTTGGCAATTTTCGCGGCCCTGTCAGTACCTTCCAGGGAAAACAGTCCTGCCATCTTCGCAAGGTTGCCGACATCCAGTATAAGGGCCACACGGCCGTCACCCATAATGGTGGCTCCGGCGTATCCTTTACAGTGTTTGAGATGACGTCCCAGCGGTTTGACGACGATTTCTTCGGAATCATGCAGCCTGTCGACGACCAATCCGTACTTCATGGCACCTGTAGTAACCACTACGATGTTGAGTGCACTGGCAGCATGGTAGCGCCGGTCTTGCGGACTGCGAAGATCCTGGATTGTTGATTGTTGATTGTTGATTTTTGATTGAAAATCGCCGCTACCCGGCTTATCTGCTTCAACTGAATCTTCATCGAATAGAGGGCTTTTTTTGGACCTGCGATCGGCAATATTTTGGCGCCGGTCGCTTTGCAACTCTTGCGTATCAGGGACGCAATAAGTGCGTTCAACGTTGATAATATCAGCAAGGTGCATCAGAGGAAGAAGGTCTCCGCGCAACCTGACGACTTCCGCATCTCCGACCATCTCTACTTTATCTTTGACCTGTCCGGCCGGAATTCTGAGCAGTTCTTCCAGATTGACCTGGGGGATGGCATAACGCTCTTTTCCGGTAACAATGATTTGACTGGGGATAATGGCCAATGTCAGAGGAAGCTTTATCCGAATCGTTGTTCCCTTCCCGAGTTTAGAATCGATGTCCACAACCCCGCCCAGTTTGTCCAGATTGGTCTTGACAACATCCATGCCAACTCCACGGCCGGAGACATCGGTCACCTTTTCCGCGGTGGAAAAGCCGGGCATAAAAATCAGACTGATCTTTTCTTTTTCCGACATCATTCTGACCTGATCGTCAGTTAACAGGCCCTTGGCCATGGCCGCTGCCGCCAATTTTTCGCCATCAAGCCCCTTGCCGTCGTCGGAGATGGCGACATTGACCTGTCCGGCTTCGTGGTATGCTTTTAAAAAAATTTTGCCGCCGGCATCTTTTCCCGCCTTCTGGCGGTCATCAGGCATTTCGATACCGTGATCCACGGCATTTCGAACCAGGTGGGTCAGGGGGTCACCGATGGATTCTATAATAGTTTTATCCAGCTCAACCTCTTTGCCTTCCAGGGATAATTCTACCTGTTTGCCCAGGTTCCTGGACAAATCGCGCACCACACGAGGGAATTTATTAAAAACATTTCCAATAGACTGCATGCGGGTCAGCATGATGGCCTCTTGCAGTTCAGAGGTGATCAGATCTATCCTCTGAACTGCAATTTCCGGGGTATGGTGTTCGTTTGAGCTGATTGACTGGATTAGTTGGTTGCGGCACAATACCAGTTCGCCGGCCAGCGTCATGAGCGAATCGAGCAGGCTTATGTTGACTCTGAGACTCGACTCGACGTCTACTGATTTTTTTTGCTGCTGCTTTTCTACAGCGGCTGTTTGGCATGCGGAATCTGTCGGATCAGATGATTGTACTTGAGTTTCTTCAATCAAATCATTTGTTGCCGTTGTCACGGCTTCCTCTGTTTCAGCGTCAAGAGGCTTTTCTAAAGGTTTATGTTCGACAGATTTTATGCTCATGTCGTCAGCAAGTTCGTAAATGGATTGTGCATTGATCTCAAGCAGCATATTTATATCATCTGCCCGCAGGACCGTGGCAAAAAGAGCTATCAAGGGCAACTGATCGGGCAGGCCTTCCTGGTCCAGGAGCCCAACGGCGTCTACATCCAGCCGGCGGCCCAGAATCGCACCGCAGTCTTGAATTTCATCTAAAAAACCCTGAGGTGCTTTGCCTTTCAGATGAACGTCTTGAATTAAGTCTATTTTGAGCAGGTAAATATATTTTCCCTCTTTCAAGGAACTTGAAATTTCGTCTGGTGCCACGGTGAGGCCGGGTTTTCCATCAGGAAACGTAATGTCAATCATTTCAAAGGCAGGCATTTTTTCTTCTACCATTTCAAAGGCAGGCGGTTTTTCTTCTTCAAGAAGCGCAACTTTACTGATGGCAATCAAGGCTTCAATGTGTTCAGATATGTCGACTTCATTACTGGTATTGATATTGTTGATCAGATCCCTGAGGGTATCGGAGGCCAGCAGCAGAATGTTGATGCTCTCCGTATCGGGGGTTAGTTCGCTACTTCGAAACTTGCCCAGAATATTTTCCATTTCATGGGTTATGTTTTTTATATTAGTAAGCCCCATAAAACCAGCCCCTCCTTTAATGGAATGAGCGGTGCGATATACTTTATTGATCAGTTCTTTGTCTAAATTCACACCGGCTTCTTCTATGGCTAAAAAGTCATTTTCAATATTGGCCAGGTGTTCTAAAGACTCTTGGATAAAAATCTGGATAGTGTCGTCGTCATTTACTATACTCATGTTGACTCCTGTTTGAATCGACTTTTAACCTAAATTAAACGATTTTTTACTCGATCTACGCCAATCTCTTGCGCATCAGGGCTTCGCGAAAATCCTCGACATATCCATGGGTATGCCTGTGGTTTTCGCAAATCCCTATGCATCAAGATCTTGGCATATCTCTTCGCAAAAGAATCGCTCAACTTAGGTTGAAGATTACTGCAATTTCGTTGTGGCGGAACGGTCCCGCCTTGTCGAGGTTCGACTGTAAGGGGTTTTGCTTGTTGAAGTTGCATGCTATTGCAGCTCAAAGTGCTGATCCAGCTGAATGGTTCCAAATAAGTTTGAAAACTCGTCCGAAACGTTTTTCAGTGCCAACTTTCCACCAGCGTGCTTTAGCGTGTTGTGAGCGGCAATGATGACGCTCAAACCCACAGGGTCGATTTTCTTTACCTCGGCAAAGTCTAAAGTGAGGTTCACAGTACCTTCTGCCGTTGTTTTATGCAGTTTTTTCTTTAAGCTATCTGCATTAGGAGCGGTGATATCATTGCCGGGCTTAATAATATTTTTCGCCGGTTTTTCCCTTGTATTTGTCATGGGAGCCTCTCGTTTCCTAATGGTTTAACGTCCCGAAAATTCTACAACCTATTTGCCATGTGAGGTTACGTTCAATCGCAAGAGAGCGGTTAGCTAGCGTGTTGTTCAAGCCATTTATCAACATCTTCTTTTTTAAACTTCCAGAGACGTCCAAGGCGGTAGGCCGGCAGCCCCTTGGTCTCGATCCACTTGTAGACCGTGTCTCGGCTGAGGCCAAGGTATTGACATATTTCTTCGACAGACAATAGACGCACTGTGTTCATATTCAACTCCTTTAATTGTGATGAATTCGCAAAAAATAAAATCTTTAGCTTTTTTGTAAAACCAACAATGGCAGCAATCGCCCGAAATGATTTACCTACAAAAACCGTGCCACATTGTCTGCCCTGTTGCCACCTTGCTCCCTCGATTGAACTGGAGAGGCAAGAAAGTGTCTTAACTTCCTGCTTTTATGGGGATAGGGGTAGTGAGCGTAATACAAATTACAAGATCCTTGGCATGATGATCCTGCCCGGCGGGACTGCCTGCTGCTGCAGATTTTAGAGAGTTTCTGATCATCGTCAGTAAATTGACGCCGTCTGGCTGATTCTTTGACGATTTAGGCCGGTATGCAACTTTTTCTTATGACAAGACCTTTCGAATAGAATTGGCTTAATTTTATACATTCAGATTAGATATAAACATCTGAAATTTATTGAATTCACTATAAAGTTGATTCAGGGCTGCCTGGGCCAGGATCGGATCATTATTCTTTCCGGCTGTTTCCATGCTTAACGCTGCATTTTTCAGCGCGTATGCCCCCATATTTGCCGACGAACCCTTGATGGTATGCGCCTGGTGGGCTATTTGTTCGATATCGTTATATTGCAGGGCCTGTTTCAATGCTTGCAGCTGGTCCGGAAAATTCTTCAGAAACAGGTTTAAAAGTTCCTCCAGGAGTTCTTTATCCCCCCCTGTTCGGTTCAGCAATTCATCTTGATTGAATATATCTGCTTCATTTTCCTCTATGCTGTCAGCGGTTTCGTTCTCGGGGGCATCTGAATCTGTCGTATGCTTTACGATAGTTGCAAGAAATTTTTGGGAATCTATCGGTTTTGAAATATAGTCATTCATGCCCGCTTTCAGGAAAAGTTCCCGGTCTCCGGTCAAGGCGCTGGCGGTTACAGCGATGATGGGGATATTATGATTGCGGACTTTGGATTGCGGATCACGGATAATCCGAGTGGCTTCAAGACCATCCATCTCCGGCATGCGTATATCCATCAAGACCGCGTCGTAGGAACTTTTTTCGAGGGCTTCAATGGCCTCTTTGCCATTGGCAGCAACATCGACACGGTAGCCTATTTTTTTCAACATAGAAACGGCCAGCTTTTGATTGATTTCATTGTCTTCAGCAAGTAAAATGCGGACCCGGTGTCTCTTTGTTTCGGCCAGAGTGTGACGGGTGACAAAAGCCGGTTGCTGTCCTGTCAAATGTTGATCTGGCTTTTTGGCAAGCACTGCGACCAGACAGTCGAAAATAACTGAACGCTCGAGTGGTTTTGGAAGGTATGCGTCAAAACCGATTTTCTTAACCCGGGCAGCATCACCGCGCTGAGCAGAAGATGTAAGCATTATAAGTCGAGTATCCTTCAAGGCCGGGTCAGCCTTGATTTTTTGCCCAAGCGTGGTCCCGTCCATATCCGGCATTATCTGGTCAAGGATTGCCAGGTCGAACTTAGTGCCGTCTTCGACAGCCTGGTATAACAGGGCTAAGGATTCATGGGCGTTTGAAGCGCCGCTGTATTGAAATCCCCAGGATTTTAGATAATCGCCCAGAACCAGCAATCTTTTAGCGTTGTTATCAACTGCAAGGACTCGTTTTCCTTTGATCTCAACGGGAAATTCCAGCAATGGGGCTGTGGTCTCCGGTTGATTTTCAAAATCCACCGTAAACCAGAAAACAGAGCCTTTTCCCGGTTTGCTTTCAACCCCGATTTGTCCTCCCATTATTTTGGCCAGTTGTTTCGAAATGGCAAGCCCAAGACCGCTCCCCCCGTATTTACGTGTTGTTGAAACATCTATTTGGGAAAACGATTTAAACAAAAGGTCAAAACGATTTTCAGGGATGCCGATGCCCGTATCCTTAACAGCGAACCTGACCAAAGCCCGCTTATCGGTCTCTTTCTCCAAAGTTATATGAATTGTGATTTCGCCGGTTTCCGTGAATTTTATCGCATTGCTGATCAGATTAAGCAGAACCTGTCGCAGCCGGCCGGGATCACCCCGTAGCAGAGATGGGACCTCGGGGTCTATGGTGCAGTTAAATTTCAGGCCCTTTTTATAAGCGTTTTGAGCCATCAGATCAGTCACATCTTCCAAGGTGACACGCAGATCAAAGTCGATTATCTCTAAGTCTAATTTTCCGGCTTCAACTTTGGAATAGTCCAGAATGCCATCAATAATGCGGAGCAGAAGGCCGGCGCTTTTTTGAACAGCGACAGCGTATTCACTCTGCTGGGGATCAAGATCGGTGCCAAGCAGCAATTCCGCCATACCGATCACGCCGTTCATGGGGGTCCGGATCTCATGGCTCATATTGGCAATAAATTCGCTCTTGGCGATGTTGGCGATGCTGGCTTCTGCGGCCATTTCATTAGTTTTGGCTATGGCCTTTTCAAGCTGCTCATTCGATTTCTTGAGTTCGTTTAATATGCGTTTCTCCCTTATGACACGTCCCATCTTGGCCTTTAATTCCTTTGCTTCAAAAGGCTTGTTCAGATAATCGGCAGCTCCGTCATTTATAATGTCAACATAAGTGTAATCATGAGAATGGCCTGTCATGATGATAAAGTCTAAATCCGGAAAAGACTCTTTGACTTTTTTCATCAACTGGATACCATCCATTTCCGGCATGTTAATATCAGCAATTACCATATCGAAATTGTGGCGGTTGAGGATCTTTAAGGCCTCAGAAGCATTGGAGGCGACTTCACAGGCGCAGCCTATCCCTTCCAGCATGCTTTTTATCTGCCTTTGAATCATCACTTCATCATCAACGACCAAAATTGATTTACACGAATTGTTTTCTATCAGACTTGCCATTGCCGTATCCAAAGTATATATGTCAAGGTTGTGTATATTGATAGATGTTGAATTTTGACTGCTATGCGGCTTAAAACACCTGGTCCTGGTCAGGCAAGGATTAATCCGTAAGAAATCCGGGTTGAAAGCCGATACCAATAATATCGGAATATTTTCCCAAAACTTAAGGGCTCTGAAATTTTTTTTTGATTTGGATATCAATTGTGATGAATTCGTAAAAAGTCGAATTCATTACGGTTTAGTCCCTTAAGTGTAAATTTCTTGCATTTTATGGCAAAAATGAATTATTGAGCAGTACATTATTTCACGCAAAGGCGCAAAGCCCGCAAAGGAAAACAAAGA
>JAQYVG010000141.1:0-3833 GCA_030145595.1 Desulfobacterales bacterium
GGATATGGCTCAGGAGGCTCTCACCCTACACATCCAGGGCATGCTCCAAGACGGCGAACAATTGCCTGGTCCCACCAAACTCGAAGAAATCATGAGCGATCTCGATTACGCCAGTGCGATCGCTTATTTGGTCGTTTCAGTACCTGATGCCAAACCCCGTACAGTCAGGGTGAATGTTACCGTGCCTGAAATGACGTTAAAACAGATCGATGCCGCTGCTAAAAAACGAGGTATGTCCAGATCATCATTCTTAGTTCATGCAGCACAAAATGCTATCCAATCTATACAGTCCGATATATCTGCCTGACCTTTTCCTGACGGATAGCGCCCCGCCTGAGCAGCGGCCCGATATTGGATCGGATTTTTACAGACTTTTACGTTAAACCGCGATATTCCTGCCGTCTGCTCCAGACGGTTATATTTTACCTATATCCATCGCGCCTGTGGCTAATCCTTAGAACAAGAGCCGTGTTTTCAATAATAGTGTAAATGACTCGATAGTCCCCGATTCTAAACTTCCGCAACCCTGCGAATTTGCCTGTTAATAGAGGAAAAGTATTCGCTTTTTCAGGTAGAGTTTGCTCTATTTTATCCAGGATTCTTTCCACATCATCTTTGCTTAATTTCTTCAGGTCTCGGGAGACGGACTTTTTGAACGCAATTTTATAGCTCAAGCTCTTTCCTCATATCTTCGATGGAAATAACAGGGTCAGATGTATCGTGCAATCGATCAATGGCTACCTGAATATCGGCAAGTTCGACCAAATAGGCTTCTAGAGCTTTTTGGATGTGAAAAGATTTTGGTCTTTCTGTTTCCTCTGAAATCTCAGATAGTTTTGATGCGAGTTCATCTGGTATTCTTACTGATATTGCTGTGCTCATACACCACCTCCAATGTATTTTAACGTAATACACTGTAAGCACTGTCGGAACAAAATACAAGTTTTTTTTAATGATTAGAAAATATAACGGTGCCATAAGTGGCGGGCGGTGAACCTATAAGAGTGCTATAATAACCTTAAAAGATAGAATAAATGCTGCCCTACAGGACCGCGATGTAATAGACCGTCCACCTTCATGGCATGGTTATAAGGCCTTAATATTTCGATTAAAGTTCTCTATTGACAGCAGACAATTCATGGCGTACTATATGCACATAAAGTACTATTTGTACATATTAAACAATTGAGGTGATTATCATGCTAAAAAAAATAACAACCGCTGATGCAAGAAAAAAATTTGCCAATATTATTAACCAGGTTGCGTTTGGAAATGAGTCCTTTGTCTTGACTCGTCGGGGCGAACCTATTGCCGCCATTGTTTCCATGAAAGAGCTTAAATTGTTGCAGGATTTAGAGGACCGAGTTGATATAGAAGATGCGTGGAAAGCTAAAAATGAGCCAGGTGAACCGGTCCCCTGGGAAGAGCTGAAAAAGGAACTCGAACTTTGAAATACAGGATATAGGTTAAGAGGTCTGCGGCAAAAGCGCTTAAAAAGATTCCTAAGCCTGACCAAAAGCGCATAAGCGAGAGAATTGACAACCTCGCTGAAAGCCTTCCAAACCCGGATACAACTAAAAGGAAGGGAAGCAATCCCTTTCACAAAATTCGGGTCGGAAATTATCGGATTGTTTATGAGATTCAAGATGATGTCCTATTGATTCTGATAATCAAAATCGGCCACCGAAAAGATATCTACAGAAACCTCACCTAATATTCATACCTTTTTTCAGCCTTATAACGTGTGCATAACCTGCTGGGACTGAGCGCCAGCGAAATTCCAGTCAGCGTTCATGCCATGGTTATCATTTTTAACAGCTATATATATGATACCTTTAATTTACGGGCGATTTCTTTAAGTCTTTTATCATTCGTCCAAAGAGGAATCCCGGACAATTGAGAAGATGCTAGAAGGTGCACATCGACAAAACCTATACCGGTTCCACTCAAATGGTTCTGTTCGATGAAATACAGATATTCAGCGAGATCTATTGTTGGCACCGCCGGAAGGGCTTGTAGTAGGGCCAATATTTCAGATCGATTTTTGATATTCCCACAAGCTAACTCACCAATTACAAAAGGGTGACAAACAACCTCTCCGTCAAGCAATAACTCCTCAAGTTGGATATCGCCCCTTCGAAGGTGATTAACCCATCCAGAAGTATCAACCAGAACCATCGTCACAACTTTGCCGACCTACGCCTCGGTATAGGCCTCAGATCCTTTTCTGTTCCGCCCAGTTTTGCAAGCCGCCTGCTGCTTTCACGAGCAATCAAGGCCTCTAAACCAAGTCTGACCAAAGCGGTTTTTTCTTTGATTCCGGTTAAACGAGATGCTTTTTCCAATACATCGTCATCTATGTTTAATGTTGTTCTCATATGCATTAGCATGCATCTTTTATGCATACATGTCAATTGGAAAATGAAATGATAACGGCGCGGGTAACCAGCGGGCGGGGGGCCATTGCACTCAACAGAGCTTTAACAAAAAAACGCGCTATCTTTTCCCGTCTGGTTCACCCAAATGTTATATTTTGGGCGGTACAGTCGGTACAGTCGGGAACATAGGTAACAGAAAAGTCTGGATACATAGGTTACACTTTCCTGCGAAAATATCTGCCTATTTTGACCCTTTTACTTTTGTTTACTTTTGTTGTCATGGGCAATATGGTATTTAGAAAACTCACTGTAATAATAATGGTTTTTGTTTTATTTCTGTTTACCTTTCTTTACCTGTTCTTTCACTCTCAAAAGACCCGGACTGTTGTGCATATACATCAAAGATGAGGAATATCCGGCGTCTAATAAAATGCGTTCAAGGTCGTCAAAAAGAACCGGACGGTCCGGCCAGGTAAACAATTTTTTGCGTAGCTGTAGTTCTTCCCAGGTGTTTGCGGCCTCGGGTTTGGGGGCAAGCACTTCCTGGAATGCCGACTTGCAAAGAAACATTTCACAGACTATCGGTTTGACCCGCCACATGCAGCCCTGCTTTCCAAGATAGATGCATTTAAAACCCTTGTTCGGTTTTTGCAGCACTGATCTTAGGGTGTTGATTTCCTCTTCAGGTGTAACCAGCGCATTGACGACCACGTCCCCAAAAAAGGTAATGATGCCGTCCCGCGAGCAGCAGGCGCTTATTTTGCTCTTAAAGCATTTCAGGGTGCATATCTCACTGAAATGCGCGTCCAAAAAGGCGTCCACATCATCCCGGAATAAGAGATAATCCGCAATTCGTGACTCAAGCGCCTGTCTTGCATCCAAAGCGAGGTTCGCCAAATAACCCTGCATTAAAGAGAGCGCTTCCAACTGCTCTTTTTGGTATGAATTCATGATCAGGGTTTTATCCTATCCTTCCTTAAAATTCAAATCTTAAACGGAGATTTAGTTTGTTTTTTTAGACAGGATTAACAGGATCTTCAGGATTTACTCATAATTTTCACAGTTTCCGGCCTGTCCCGCTGAAAGCGGGGAAGAAACTGTGAAACCCTAATCCTCCTATCGGCGGAAGTTAGATTATTAAGCTCTAATCACATAAGTAACAGTGACTTTAAGGTATTATATATTCGCCGAAGGCGATGATGTTTTAGCCGTTTCGCCTGCTTGTGGTAGCGAAGCGGACATCCCGCTATCGGGGTCCCGCAAAGCGGGAGAAACGGCTAAAGATTAAAAATCCAGTCAATCCAGTTAATCCTGCCTGCCCCGTAGGTCCCCGTGGAATTGCCGGGACAAGCCCGGCAGATCGTACTGGGGTCTAATATAAAATAACCTCTGCGATCTCTGCAACTCTGCGGTGAATAATTTTTTCCGGAAAGTTTACCGCTATTGTTTTTTTTA
>JAQYVG010000141.1:3932-8949 GCA_030145595.1 Desulfobacterales bacterium
CCAAATGACGAATGACAAATGACCATTACAATTCACCGAAGCACATGACCAAAAAGAACAGAACAAGTTTCGATAACAACGCCATGCTAAAAAAAGAACCGATTGCTGTGGTCGGGATGGCCGGCATTTTCCCCGGCGCTCCTGACCTGGATATATTCTGGCATAATATTATTAACAAAATCGATGCTACCTGCGAGGTTCCCCCCAACCGCTGGATCGTAGAGCCGGACGCGATCTACGATTCTGATCCCGGGCCGGACAAAACCTTTTCAAAACGTGCCTGCCTGATCCATGATTTTGAATTTGACCCTGACGGATTTGAGATTGACAAGAAGCTTTTGCAAGCGCTGGATCCGCTTTATCATATTGTTCTGCATACCGGCCGGAAAGCTTTATCAAACTGTAAGATCACCGCGTTAAATAAAAAAAACACCGGGGTTGTTCTGGCTGCCATTGCCCTCCCGACTGATGGTTCATCTTTTATAACCAGACAAATTTTGGGTGCTTCTTTTGAAGAAAAACTATTCGGCAATATTGATGCAGAAAATATTGAGCACCTTTCCAGGGAGCAGTATCTGGCCGGCAAAGTCACCAGCCTTCCCGGTGCTATCCTGGCTGAAGGGTTGGGTCTCGGAGGCGGAAGCTATACCCTGGATGCTGCCTGTGCCTCATCACTTTATGCCGTTAAGTTGGCCTGTGATGAACTCCGGAGCGGCCGTGCCGACGCCATGATAGCCGGAGGGGTTGCCAGACCAGAATGTCTTTATACTCAGGTCGGTTTCAGCCAGTTGCAGGCTTTATCTCCTTCAGGCCGATGCGCTCCGTTTGATGCCGGCGCGGACGGCCTGGTTGTGGGAGAAGGGGCCGGCATGCTCGTTTTAAAACGACTCGACGATGCCTTACGCCACCAAGATAATATTTATGCTTTAATCCAAGGAATCGGCCTTTCCAATGACATGCGCGGCAACTTGCTGGCCCCGGACAGTGAAGGCCAGGTGCGGGCCATGCGCAGTGCTTATACCGCCGCCGGCTGGTCGCCCCATGACATCGACCTGATTGAATGCCATGGCACCGGCACACCGGTGGGGGATGCGGTGGAACTGCAAAGCTTGCAAAACCTATGGGGCCCATCCGGCTGGACTGAGTCACAATGCGCCATCGGATCCGTCAAATCCATGATCGGCCATCTTTTGACAGGGGCCGGTGCCGCCGGAATGATCAAGACCCTTTTAGCATTCAAACACCGGACACTGCCGCCGTCACTTCACTTTAAGCAGGCACCGCAAAAAAGCCCGCTTAATAACAGCCCTTTTCGGGTACAGACCCGCGCGGAAAAATGGATGCGAAGAGCAAACGATCACCCGCTGCGTGCGGCGGTGAGCGGATTTGGATTCGGGGGAATAAACGCCCACCTGCTTTTTGAAGAATGGAACCCGGAAATTGAAAAATGTCGATTGACGATCAAAGATCATCGTTCAGCGGGTGTGGAGCGTCAATCTCCCATCGACCTGCCCTCTTCTGAGATCGTACCTGTGGCCCTTGTCGGCCTGGCAACGCATTTTGGTTCTTTAACGAATTTGCAAGAATTTAAGGAGGCTATTTTCAGAGGTGATTCGATTATCGCAAAGCGTCCGGCAAACCGCTGGAAAGGTTCCGATAATATCGCTGAAAAGTATCTAGGTCTGCCGCTTTTAAACGGTGGATATATAGATGATCTTTTATTAGACACCACCGCCTTTCGCATACCCCCGGCGGAAATCCCTGATATCCTCCTGCAACAGCTTCTGATGCTGAAAGTTGCTGCCGATGCCATGGAGGATGCAGGGCTTCCACAAAGAGAGGAGCGCCCGCGCATGGGTGTTGTCATTGGCATGGAATTTGATTTTGAAGCCACTGATTTCCACCTGCGCTGGAACCTGTATAATTCTGTTCAACGCTGGAGCAAAGCAAAAGGCTTTGACCTTGATGATCGCGCAGCAGCCGTCTGGCTTGAATCGCTGAGAGATTCCTGCGGTCCGCCCTTAACGGCCACTCGAACGGTTGGTGCCCTGGGAGGGATTGTTGCCAGCAGGCTTGCCAGGGAATTTCGTTTCGGAGGTCCCAGTTTCGGCGTCTCCTGTGATGCGGCTTCCGGCCTGAAAGCTCTTGAAATCGGGGTCAGGTCTTTGCAGCAAAATGAAACCGACGCAGTTCTGGCAGGCGCAATAGATCTTTGCGGTGATGTGCGCAATGTCATCTCTGCCAACAGCATAAGGCCATTTACCAAAAGAGAGGAAACACGCCCATTTGATCAGTCGGCCGACGGGACCCTGCCGGGTGAAGGTGCTGCGGCAGTTGTTCTCAAAAGGCTTGACCAGGCCGTTAAAGACGGCGACAGAATATATGCTGTTATTAAAGGGGTCGGAAATGCGAGCGGAGGCGGCATTGGCCGCAACTCTTGTTCCAAAGACGCTTATCTTCTTGCGCTGCAACGGTCCTTTCAGGATGCCGGCCTGGCTCCATCATCGGTCAGCTTTGTTGAGACCCACGGCAGCGGCGACCCCGCGGAAGACCGGATGGAAGCAGAAGCCCTCAACAGCTTCTTTGCGCAAAACCTGGAGCCGTGTGCCGTCGGATCCCTAAAACCTAACCTGGGACACGCGGGGGCTGCCTCCGGACTGGCCTCTTTGATTAAAACCAGTCTTTGCCTGTACCAGGAGATAATTCCTCCTCTGAAAAATTTTGTCAAACCCGCGCACCAAATTCGGTCCGGCAGCGCTTTGCATATACCTGCTTTCCCGCAGTACTGGATGCGAAACAGACAAGACGGACCTCGCAGGGCCTGTACCAGCGCCATGACCCCTGACGGCAACTGTATGCATGTTATCCTCGAGGGTTTTGAATACGAATCCGTTGAGCTTATACCGGAGAAGGTCGCCGCAGAAAGAATAAATCCTTTGGGATTCAAACCTGTGGGACTTTTTGTGCTTAAAGGAGAACGTAGAAGCGACCTGCTGGAGAGCCTTGAGGCCCTTGAGGCGCACATTAAAAACATAATGAATGCACCCGGACAGCATCCATCTTTTGAAAAATCCGGCCCGAAAAATAATACAAAGATCGATTTTGCCGCTTTTTCCTGGTATCAAAAAAACAAATCTGATCCAGCCAAAAAGAATGCGCTCTCCATAGTAGCAGGCGATTTTGCACAACTGAAAAAATATATTATTGAAGCTCGACAAGCAGTTGTATCGGCAACACCCTGCAGCATGAACGGGCCGGGCGGAGTATGTTACACCCCCGCTCCCCTGGGGCCCCACGGTGAAGTAGCATTTGTCTTTCCAGGCTCCGGCAACCATTACGTTGGAATGGGACGCGGCCTGGGTGTCCGCTGGCCGGAAGTTCTGCGTAAAATGGACGCGGAAACCGGACAGTTAAAGACTCAACTTATTCCCGAATGTTATGTCCCCTGGGGGACGGCATGGATGCCGGGATGGGAAAATGCAGCCCATGAAAAGATTGCTTCCGACCCTCTGCACATGATTTTCGGCCAGGTCGTGCACGGGTGTGTTGTCGCCGACCTTGTGGGCGGCTTCGGTCTGAAACCCTCGGCGGTCATCGGCTACAGCCTGGGTGAATCCGCCGGGCTCTTTGCCCTGGGTGCCTGGCCCGACCGCGGTGAGATGTTAAAGCGTATGAGTGCAACCGATCTGTTTTCCAGGCAGCTGGCCGGACCCTGCCGGGCCGCTCGTAAAGCCTGGAAGATACCGTTGCATGAAGAAGTGAACTGGTGTGCGGCGGCCGTGAACCGGCCCTCTGCTGCGGTACAAAAGGTAATCGACAAGTTTCCCTTTGCCCGGCTGCTGATCGTCAACACCCCTGATCAGTGTGTCATCGGCGGTCGTAAAGATCAGATTGAAGCTGTTATCAATGAACTTGCATGTGAAGCTGTCTTTTTAGAAGGAGTGGTCACGGTGCACTGCGATGCCGTCGATCCGGTGGCGGATGCTTACAGACAGCTGCACGTTTTTCCGGTTACGCCCCCCGAAGGTATTCGATTTTACAGTTGTGCCCTGGGCCGCTCCTATGAACTGAGCAGCGCCGGCGCCGCTGATTCAATTTTAAAACAGGCGACGGCGGGTTTTGATTTTCCAGCCCTGATCAAGCAGGCCTATCAAGACGGCATCCGCATTTTTCTAGAAATGGGGCCGCACGCGTCCTGTACCGGGATGATCAACAGCATCCTCGACAATCAGCCCCACCTGGCGGTTTCCGCCAGTGTTAGAGGTGAAGACGAAGTTCTGACGATTCTTAAATTTCTGGGCACTCTGATTGCACATAAGGTGCCGCTCGATCTTGACAAACTCTACCCAGGCGTTTCACCGGCTCTCAGCAGCACTGAAACTTTTAAAGAAAAATCCGTACACCTAATCAGGCGAATTGTAGGCGGCCAGGTACCGTCCCCGGCACTGCCCATGGCAGAGGTCGGAGGGCAGCCGCCTACGCAGCGCTACGTCGTGCCAAGGAGGACAGAGGTCAGGGGTCAGAAGGCAGAGGACAGAGAAGCTAAAGTTTCGGAGCGCGATACCCGGCAACCAGTATCCAGTATCCAGAAACCAGTATCCAAAAACCAGTATCCAGAAACCAGTATCCAGAAACCAGACTTCGGCGAGCTCAGTCGAGTCGCATCCAACATACCGTACTCAGAACTTATCCAGCCCTTGACAGACAATATAGCGGCCACATCAAAAGCCCATCAGACCTTTTTACAATTTTCAGACGATCTTGCCAAAGGGTTTGCCAAGACTTTTGATTTTCAGACGCAGCTTTTAAGGACCATGGCCTCCAAGGAGAATGCGGTTTCAATTTCAGAATTGATACCAAAGGCTCCGCAAACAACTCCCCGGCCTCCTTCCGGGGTTTTAGAGCGCAAAGTCGTCTTTAACCGTGAGATGTGCCTGGAGTTTGCCGTCGGATCTGTGGCCAAAGTCTTAGGCCCTGAATTTGCGGTCATCGATACTTATGACGTCAGGGTGCGCCT
>JAQYVG010000142.1 GCA_030145595.1 Desulfobacterales bacterium
ACTGTCTTGTAAGCCGTTTTGAGATAAAAAAAGGCCTTGCAGTCAGTACTGTTACGGTTTTTGATACAAAC
This sequence comes from Desulfobacterales bacterium, assembly GCA_030145595.1. Classification (GTDB taxonomy): domain Bacteria; phylum Desulfobacterota; class Desulfobacteria; order Desulfobacterales; family UBA11574; genus Desulfatibia_A. Next base: position 72 of record JAQYVG010000142.1, read on the forward strand.
TCCATGAGTGTGTTCGGCGAAGGAGAAATAAATCTCAAGACCAAAAAAATTGATTTTGCGCTGCACCCCATACCCAAGGACGGTATTGGATTCAGGGGTATCGGCAAAATCAGCTTGAGCCTGAGCGGATTGTCTGATTCGTTTAAGCTGGGGGGTACCATGGCCGAACCTTCCTTGACCTTAAACCCGACAGGAAGCGCAGCTACACTCGGCAAAGCCATCGGCGGCTTTCTGTTGCTCGGTCCTTTCGGTATTGCCGCAGCGTTGGTCAACATCAATTCAGATGATGAAACTCCTTGTCTGACTGCTATTGAGGTTATAAAAAAAATGACCACAGCTGAAAACAATGCGAAGACTGCAAAGAAAAAAAGGTCGGTTAATAAATCCACAAAGAGTATCAGCAAAAGCTCCAAGAGTGTCGGGAACAAACTAAAGAAATCAATAAAAAAGGTCACCGCTACAAACAATGCGAAGCCTGCAAAGAAAAAAATCTCGCTTAAAAAATCCACAAAGAATATCAGCAAAGCTCCAAGAGTGTCGGGAACAAACTAACAAACCTATTCGGCCAATAGCTTTCTGCAACCGGCCTTCGACGAAACTTGCAGGACCAACCGCTGCCGCGGTTTGTTACGCTTAAATCGGTCATATTTCGTTTTCTCCTTGATAAAACCTCAATTTTTCTCTAAATTACCATGCATGGGTTATGTCTTTGATTTTAATGACGCTAAGGCTTACGAGGAATGGTTTAACAAGCCGCACAACAGATTTGCCGCTGATCTCGAAAGCCGGCTGTTGATTGATATTCTCAAGCCGATCAAGGCAGATACGGTACTCGATATTGGTTGCGGCACCGGTGCGAGCCTGCTGCCGCTCTTGGAAATGGGTCTTCAGGCCACGGGAATCGAACCGTCTCCATATATGCTTGATATCGCAAAAAACAAATTAGGCGATCGCGTTGATTTTCATCGCGGGTTTGCCGAAGATCTTCCGTTCGATGATAATTCCTTCAACTATGCCTGCCTTGTTACCACGCTGGAATTTGTCGATGATCATTGCAAGGCCCTGGAAGAAGCTTGCCGAGTTGCCAAAGACAAAATATTTTTAGGTGTCCTTAACCGCTATGCGATTAAAGGGATCCAACGACGGGTTAAAGGAGTATTTATTAAATCCATATATAACCATGCCCGTTTTTTCAGTATCTGGGAATTAAAAAAAAATGTTCGGTCCATTTTGGGGGACCCCCCTATCACCTGGAGAACCGTATGCCAGTTGCCCTCAGCCTCCGGCAGGATAGCCCGGCACATCGAGCAATCGAATCTGACGCAAAGGTTTCCGTTCGGGGCTTTTGCCGGTATGGTGGTAACCCTTGTTCCCCGCTTTAGAACCAGACCCCTGTCAATTCCTGTCCAGGCCAAACCATCGACCGGCACAATGGCAGGTTAAATAAAATAGACTCTATGATTTGTTACCGTCTTTTTCCATAACTTTGTTACCCTAATTGAGTTAAAACTCAATGTGTCAGTTGTTTGTTGTCCGTCGTCCGTTGCTAAGCAATAAGAAGCGAAATTATATTTCAACTACAAGTGAAACACAAAAAGAGGCCCAATGAACCTGTAAAACCACTGACTACGGGCAACTGACCACAGACACCTGATCGAGTTTTGGCTCGATTAGGGTTAAGTTAACTACGGACAACAGACAACGAACAACGGACATCGAGCGTTTCGCTCGATTAGAGTATTAGTTTCCCACGAGGAGTCCTGATAATGGAAGCTTACCTATATGAATCTGCCGAAAATCAGCAGGTAAAATGTAATCTTTGCAACCATCGCTGTGTCATCAAAGCCGGCAGGCGTGGAATATGCAACGTTCGCGAAAATCAGGAAGGTACCCTGAAAACACTGGTCTACGGCAGGCTAATCTCTCAGGCTGTAGATCCGATTGAAAAAAAGCCCTTATACCATTTTTATCCGGGGAGTCTTTCCTACTCCGTCGCTACCGTGGGCTGCAACTTCAGGTGCCGGTTTTGCCAGAATGCGGATATCGCCCAAATGCCCTTCGAACAAAAAGGGCTGATAATGGGCAATTACTGCACACCGGAAGAAGTTGTAAATCAAACCGCCCGGGCCGGCTGCCAAAGCATTTCCTATACCTATACCGAGCCCACCGTATACTTTGAGTTTGCCTTTGAAACCGCAAAGCTGGCAAGCACAAAGGGAATCCAAAATATTTTCGTTACAAACGGATACATGACCGCTGAAGCGCTGCACATGATAAACCCTTACCTGGATGCGGCCAATGTCGATCTTAAAGCCTTTAACGAAGATTTCTACAAAACGTATTGCGGTGCTAAGCTCAAGCATGTCAAAGAATCTTTGATACTTATGAAATCGTTAGGAATTTTTATAGAAGTTACCACTTTGTTGATTCCGGGGCTTAACGACGACAAAAAAGAACTTGAAGACCTGGCAGCTTTTCTGGCGAATGCTCTCGGCAGCGAAACACCATGGCATATCAGCCGGTTTCATCCTACTTACAAGCTGACGGACCGTTCTCACACGCCGGTTGCGAGCCTGCATGCTGCCAGGGAGATCGGTATTAAGGCCGGGTTGAAATATGTTTATTTAGGAAATGTGCCGGGTGCAGGCGGGGAAAAGACGTTCTGTCATCAATGCAAAAACATCCTCATTGATCGCCGGGGGTTTCACATGCGGGAAAACCAGATCAAAAACAGCCAATGCACCCATTGCGGTGCTAAAATCCATGGTGTAGGCTTATCGATTGATGATTGAATATTGACGATTGATGATTGAATATTTTTGGAAGTCGCTTTCAGCCGTCGTAGCCCTTGGCTACTATGGCGAATTCGGCTTGCTCTATTTTTTATAAAATTGGAAGAATGCCTTTGAACGCCTGCTGCTTATTTTAAATCGCGTACCGGCAGGGCCCGATAAGCTTTTTTATGTACCATTCGAGCTGAATAATGGTATCCGCGGTTAAAGTTAAAAATATAAGCTTGAATCGCTGATGTTTTGGAAGTCCAAACCCACCCGCAGCTCAATTTTATATCAGGCACGATCTTGACCCACTGGCCGCAGTCCGTTTCAAATCCCTTATTTTTTTTATCATGCACATACAGGCTTTGCAGCTCTGCCAAAGTGGGGAGCCTCCAGTCATCGTACTGGGCCTTAATAGTATAGGGAAAGGTGTATTTGACCCACAGATTTGCCTGTTTCCAGTCTATATCCCCCTGATTGTCGGTTTGTGACCACATAACACCCAATTGATGATCCGTCACGGTACCATCACCATTATCGACAAACCTATCACCGGCCATTGCCGATGCACTTATGAGCAGCATGCAAATAATCATTACCAAAATATTTGATAATTTTTCTTTGAACATTTTGCCCTCCTCTCAGGAAGCGTCACTTAAAGGTGAAACTGAGCATTTCGAATTGCAAACCTTTCCGTCATTTTTGTCAAAACAAGAGCTTTACAGCGGATGCATTTCACCAGCAATCGGTCACTACATTTTTATTCCCTTTCTCAAACGTGCGGCATTCTTTTCATCCCGGTACGAGATGACAGGCACCGGCGAACGGCGGAACAGCCTGGCAGCTACTGATCCGATAAAAACATTTTCCAAATCCGTGCGACCCTTGGTCCCCATGACAACCAGGTTGATGTTTTCTTTAACGATGATCTTCAATAATTCCTCTATGGGGTTGCCCACCTTGATGATTGTCCGGATGTTTTCGCGGTTAAAGGAAGAATTTGCCAGAAACTGTTCCAGAAGCGCTTGACGCTCTTTGCGGATATCTTCGACATAATGATCTCCGTTCACATCATAGCCCATGGATACAATTTTGGCGACGGCGGAGACATCCCGTGAGTTAATTATGCTTCCGATTATCAGCTGTGCATTAAAGCTTTGGGCAATTTTTACAGCATAATTGAAAATATCCTCTGCATATGGAGTAAAAGCGAGAGCTACCAGTATTTTTTTAATATCATCCATGATCTTTTCCTAATTTTTAATAACAAAACACTGCCAATGTGCCGGGGACTATTTTATTCTAGGCAGCAGATGCAGCCGCAGGTTTCGGAATACGGGATCTCTGCATAAAATAAAGCAGGCCGAATATCACAAGTCCTATTGGATAGGTCCAGTAACGCTGATTGTGAGCGATGCCAAGTAGGGATGAAACCGCGTCAGGACGCATCAGTATAAAGGTAACGCATAGAAAAAGCGGAAACTCGTAGAACTTGTTGCGGGTTATAAACCAGTTCTGGGTTGCCGAAGCAAAAGCAAAATTGCCCAAACAGGCCATGACAAAAATAAGAATTCCCTGGGGCCAGCTGTTGATATTGTGAAGGATCAGGTCGCTGTTGAAAATGAACATGAACGGTAAAATGGCGGTACGGATATCATACAGAAACCCCTGGATGCCGGTGGCAATCGGTGGCGACTTGGCAATGGCGGCGGCGGCATAGGCTGCCAGCCCCACCGGCGGTGTGTCGTCAGCCAGAATACCGAAATAGAAACAGAACAGGTGCGCCGACATCAGGGGGACAACCCAGTCCTGGTAACCTGCAATGGTTACGATAGCCGGTGCTGTTAAGGATGCCATGACAATATAGGTTGCCGTGGTAGGGAGCCCCATGCCGATAATAAGGCTGGCAATGGCGGTAATCACCAGCATCAAGTAGACGTTACCCATGGAGACTACGTCGATGATTTCGGTAATGAGTCCGCCAAGTCCAAGGGCCACTACTCCCACAATAATACCCGCAGCAGCGGTGGCCAGGGCAACGGCAACCATATTTCTGGCGCCGGTGGCCATAGAGGAAAAAAGGTCGACAATGCTCTGCTTAAACGCGGGACCGAGGGGCTTTTTGTTCAGGTGTGCCTTGACAGGACCCTGCACGAGCATCAGAATTGCCATGACCCAGATGGCATGAAAAGCAGCCAGTTCCGGCGAGTGACGCACAACCATAAGCTCATACAAGAGCATACCGATTGGTAGTAGAAAATGGGCTCCGCCAATCAGGGTTTTGAAAAAAAGCGGGAGCTCAGCGCGCGGCATGCCCTTTAATCCCAATTTAGAGGCCTCGACGTGGGTAATATAGAACAAGGCGGCATAGGAGGCAAACGCCGGTACGATGGCGGCTTTGACGACCTGTATATAGGGGACATTAACATATTCGGCAATGATAAAAGCCGCGGCACCCATAATGGGCGGGGCCAGCTGTCCGTCCGTGCTGGCAGCCACTTCAACAGCCGCGGCCTTGGTGGGCGGATAGCCGACTTTTATCATCATGGGGATGGTAAACGTTCCGGTCGTGACGATATTGGCAATGCTGGAGCCGGATACCATGCCGGTCAGCCCGCTGCCCAAAACTGCGGCCTTGGCCGGGCCGCCTTTAAACCCGCCCAAAAGGCTCAGTGCCAGGTCGATGAAATAACGCCCGCCCCCGGCCTTGTCTAACATAGCTCCGAAAAGGACAAACAAAAAGACGATGGTTGCCGAGACGTCCAATGGGATTCCGTAAATGCCTTCCGTGGACATGGTCATCTGTCCGACGAACCGGTTCATGGAAACCCCTTTAAACGCGATAATATCCGGCATATAAGGACCGAAAAATGCATAGCCGCAAAAAAACATTGCAATGATCGGAAGGGCCGGGCCGATCACCCGTCGAGACGCCTCAAGCAAAAGCACGGTAAGGACCATCCCGACAACAAGATCCCTTGTATTGGGCGCACCATATCGCATGGTAATGCCGGCATAATCGATCATGATATAAAGCGCGGAAAGAGCAGCTACAATTGCTATAATATAGTCAAATATAGGAATCCTGTCAGCGGCGGACAGGAATTTAAGGCCGAAACGCTCTTTTTTCAAAAAGGGATAGTTAAGGAACACAATCAAAAAGGCAAAACCAAGATGGATGGCTCTGATAAAAGTAGAATCGAGAATCAACCAGCTGGCAATGGACAACTGAAAAAAGCTCCAGAGCACCGCTATGGTCGGGATGACCCATTTGGTAGGCCCGCTGGGCTGTCTCCCCAAACCTTCTTCTTCTTCGGCCATCTTTCTTGCGCGTTCAAGGCCGTCATCCTGCTCTTGGATTTCATTCTCGCTCATGGCTGTCACCTAATCTTCTTTTATTTACAGATACTAAAAACCTAATCCGATTAAATCGGAAATATTTTTTGCCACAAAGGCACGAAGGCACAAATGTCAGTGATCAGTTATCGGTTATCAGTAATCAGTTTTCCCTTACTGATCACTTCTCACTGATGACTGTTTACCCTTGACGCTCTTAGTGCCTTGGTGGCAATGAGAAAAAGTTTTGCCACAAAATAAACAAATTTTACAACACTAAATAAAAGGCGGCGGGCCCGCATTTTAAGCACTGGCTCCGCCGCCCGATAGTTTTCAAGGATCCGGTTTAGATTATTTCAGACCGGCTTCCTTGTAGTATTTCATCGCACCGGGATGAATGGGAGCCGACAGACCCTCGAGCATACCTTTTTTAGTTAAGACCTGGTAAGCCGGATGCAGCTTTTTAAAGTCTTCGAAGTTATCAAAAACTTCTTTGGTGATGGCGTAAACCACGTTATCCGGCACTTTGGCCGACGTAACAAAAGTAGCCTTGACGCCGAAGGTATCGACGTCCTCTGTATTTACAGCGCCCGGATAAAGCTTAACCGGTATAAAAGCTTTGGCATAGTAAGGGTATTTTGCCAGAAGTTTATCAACATCGGTGATGGAAGCAAAGCGGACCTTCCTTTTACCGGAAGTAGCTTCCTTTATCGATCCGCTGGGATGACCGACGGTGTAAAAGAAGGCATCGATTCTGCCGTCCTGCAACAGTCCGGCCGATTCCGAAGCCTTAATACCTTCGGCCTGCATGTCTTTTTTGTAATCTAACCCAACAGCTGTAAGTGCATCAATGGAATTCTGACGCTGACCGGAACCGGGATTGCCGATGTTTACTTTTTTGCCTTTTAGGTCTTTGATATTTTTGATGCCGGCATCAACAGCAGCAACCAGGGTGATTGATTCCGGATGGATGCTGAAAACGGCACGCAGATCTTTTTGCGGCTTGCCGTCCCACTCAGAATCAGGAGAGCCGTTAATCGCCTGAAACTGGCGGTCGGACTGGACTACACCGAACTCCAGGTCGCCGGCCATAATGGCATTGACGTTGAATACCGATCCGCCGGTGGATTCAACGGTACAGCGAATTCCATACTGTTTGCGTTTTTTGTTTACGATTTTGGCAATGGCACCGCCGGTAGGATAGTAGACACCGGTAATACCACCGGTCCCAATGGTGATAAACGTTGTTTTAGCCTGTACGGTCGTCGGGGCAGCGCCCATAAAAAGCGCCATGCCGAACACTAGTACAACTCCAAAAATCAATATTTTCCTCATCTGTCCCTCCTTTAATTGGTCTAACTGTTTCGATTAAAATCTAACACCTTGATTTCTCGGATCTTTGTCTTACCTCCTTTCCTTGCAATCCATCTCAAATCATAAAGATAGCTTAATAAATGAATTAAACACATTTATTAACGAATACTCATGATTTAGTCAAGTTCTTAAACATAACAATTTAATACTTGAATGACTTTGCGACAACCTATTGAAAAAATCTTTTCTAAAGGTTATAGCGGTTTTTATATTAAATGTTCCGTTTTCGTACTTTCGTGCTTTCGTGATAAATTTATTTAAGTATTAAGATTGAAGATATGGAAAACAGGAAAAACCCGCAGGTAAGCGTCATCATCCCGACTTACAACCGGGGTGCGATGCTCAAAGAGGCCGTCGATTCGGTTCTGGCTCAGGATTACCGGGATTTTGAACTCATTGTTGTCGATGACGGGTCGACTGACTCCACACCCAAAATTCTAACGACATACCATAACGATGTCACCGTCATCCGCCGGAACAATCTGGGAGTCAGCAGTGCCCGCAATGCAGGAATTAAAGCGGCATCAGGACAATTCATCGCTTTTTTAGATTCGGATGATCTCTGGATGCCGCAAAAACTGTCGAAGCAAATAGAGTTTTTCAATGCAAACCCTGAGGCACTAATTTGCCAGACCGAAGAGATATGGATCAGAAACAGTGTCAGAGTCAATCCCAAAAAGCGACACAAAAAAGTTTCAGGAATGATATTCAACCCCTCGCTGGAACTGTGTCTGGTCAGCCCATCGGCAGTAATGATTAAGCGCTCTCTTTTTGAAACGGTGGGCCTGTTTGACGAAAGCCTCCCGGCTTGCGAAGACTATGATCTGTGGCTCAGGATAAGCTGCAGGTATCCGATACACCTGATCGATACCCCTATGGTTATCAAACGCGGCGGGCATGCTGATCAGCTCTCCCGCCTGCCGGGACTCGACAAATTTCGGATACAGTCCCTTAAAAACATCATCGATAGCAATCTGCTGTCGCCGGTGCAGTACAATGCAGGCGTGAGCGCACTAAATGAAAAATGTGCGATTTATGCGGCCGGCTGCCGCAAACGGGGGCGCCGGGATGAAGCGACGCATTACAAGGAGCTTGCAAAAAAATATATGCTCAAGATCCGCCCTTGACCACTTGTCTTGTATTTGTCATTCTGGCGACACTATAGACCGCAGCCAGCCCAGAAGCGTATTACCCCGCAATATCGCCCTGTCCCACTGATCGAATTCTTTAATAAGCCGGGCAGGATCTGAATACCAGCCGGATCGAGGGGTAAATGGTTTCTTGGGGTCAAGAGATTTAACCACCCTGGCAGGATTACCGGCCGCGACGGTGTAAGCAGGAATCGAATTGACAACAACGGCACCGGCTCCGATAACGCTGTTAT
>JAQYVG010000143.1 GCA_030145595.1 Desulfobacterales bacterium
AACGCCTCAGGCTTTGCGTAATTTCCAGGATATGGCCCGTTTCTATCTTTGAGTTTCCAGAATAATGGTTCGCAACACCAAAAGCAGGGCTTTGATTTTTTTTGAAAGGGAGTGTCGATCCATTTAATTGTCACTGGACAAAGATGAGTTGATAATGGTCAAAAATAAGATTTACTTGACTTGACAATACTGAGGTATGATATCTGATATATTAACGAATTTGACATAATGGCAAGATAACCCAAAAATGCAAGATTCCCAAACCAAATCATGTATAGATTACCTCGATTAGCTTGTGTAACTTCAGACAAGCAATCTGCTATGACGTTGATCCGGTGGGACACACAAAATAATGTGCGCTGACAGTATAAATTTATGAGTATGCGCAAATCATCTTTCCTGGTAATAATGGTATTAATGGTTACGTCTTGCGTAGGCAGCAACCTAACCAGAGCAGGAATTGGCTCGATACTTATTAATGGACTTGTCGTCACTAATACCACTGAAGAACATGTTTATAACTTTTTGTTGATGGTCGAAAAAGTCAAAGAAATGGTTTCGGTAAGCCCCATTCTGGCGAAAGCTTCTTTTACAACTAATTTCCCGCTGCGAAAATATAAAGGAAACCGCATCTCTGTGACATGGACGCATCGTGGTAGAAACTGGGAGTCAGGAAGCTTAATTGTCAAGCCCACAAAAGACCTTGTTGCGGGAAAACCTGTTGCTGTAGAAATTGTACTTGGTGAACACGGTCATGTCAGCACCGGCATGATTCAGACCGGGAACTGATATGAAATAGTCAAAAACCAAACAATTAGAGAAACCGACTCATTCCACTATTCCCGAATAACTTCCCGCAAAACCCAGCATTAAGGTTTGGCGAGACCTGTTTAAAATTAAAGTTAAAAAATGCGCAGGTGGCGCACTAACTGCATTGACATATGAAATTTTCCAGCCCTAAAATTTGCGTGACTCAGAGTCGATATCTTCTACGGATTGTTGAGTCTTTGGCTGACTGAATCGCAGTTGTAATCACCGCTTATTAAAATATTTGGGATCCCAACTGCAATTACAATAACTCAGATAAAAGTCTGTACTTCGACAATAATAAAGGAGAGGAGAATGTTTAAAAATCGATTCAGCTTAAAAGTTTTATTCATCATCCCGTTTCTCATCCTTCCAGTGCTTTTTGATGAGACCGGATACGCTGCCGGACAAACTAAAAAAGATAAAGAAAAATCCTATGTCATGACTGAAGCTCAGCTGCAGTCTCATTTGATGAATTTTGCCGATCGTTTTGCCTCGATATCTGGATCAGCGTGGCACATCTATGATAATCAGACTCCGCCTTCGGAAGAACGGCTGGTTATTCTAAGTCATTCAGTCTTCGTTGTCTCCTCCGCCTTTACCATTGCCGCTGATGCCAACCCGAATGTGGCCCTTCTTGACATGGTTTCCATGATCTCGCTGGGACACATTATCTATGAAGAAGACTTCCTGAAGAAATACGGACCACGGATCAAACCGATGTTGGAGGTATTCCGGAAAGCCGAAACGGATATTTGGCGGCTCGCCGATAGGGTGCTGACTCCTAAACAACAGCAGGACTTTAAAACCATAATCATGGCGTGGCGCGAGGCCAATCCTGAAGTATTCATTTTTCCTTATATACGGTTCAGCGATCTTATCGATGTACGCGGGAAGTCGATGCAAGCCAAGGCGACAGGGTTGCTCAGCTCGGTTGAAAACGCCACCCAGGAGATGGAAGAAATGCGAATGCTGGCTGAGCGGGGCATTTATCTTGGAACCCGCATTCCCCTGATGATGAGTGGATTTATGGACTTCTGGTTTTCCGATTTAATCCAAAATCCGGAAATCAAAAAAACCATGGGCGATCTTCACCGGTTTTCCGCGTCCACCGAGCAGTTGGCCAATGTGGCCGAAAAATTGCCGGATCAAATCAAAGATTTTATTTCCGAGGAGCAGGGTGTGCAGGAGCCGCTCAAGGAGCTCAGACGAACTCTCGAGACGGGAAACGAGCTGGTGACCTCGACGAATGCCCTTGTTGACCGCCTCATTGTAGGCCAGCTTATTTCGGGCGAGGACTCATCTCCGGCAGAACCCTTCAACATTAAAGACTATCAGGCAACTTTAGCGGAAGCCTCAAAAACCATCCAGTTGCTCGAGCGCCTTATTAAGTCCTTTGATCAAGTCATGCTATCCCAGGGCTGGGAGCAAACGCTGCCCAGGATCGTTGAGTCCCTTGACCGCATGGGCTCGGAAGGTGATGAGCGCATTGACCACGCTTTCTTTTTGGGTCTGGTCTTTATCTTGATTTTTTTGGTTGGACAATTTTTGATACTTCTGGCCTACCGCTATGCTTCCTATCGAATTTTCGATTTCAAGCCCAAGGAAAGTCCATCGTAGGTAATTTGGTTAGGACTTTTCATAACAAATGAAAGATGATGATGCGTTCCGGTCTTAATCTTTACCCTCAGTTGCAGGTCTAAACTGATGTTGAAAAATCCCACATCTTGCGGTCTGGCCGCTGGAGCCAAAACTCATGATAACTGGTACCGATCATCGAGCCAGATGTCGGGGAGGCGAGCGAGCCTGCCTTCAATCGCAAATCCAGATCACCTCAATATCGGAATTGATTGGGGTTGAATCTTCAATCCAAAACCTTTCTTATCTGCTATGATAATGTAAATATCAGGGCTTCAGAATTTTTGAGATATCAAGAACTGGAATGTAAAGAGAATTCACAACTCACCGAAGAATGATACTTAACATTAGCAGAGGGCTAAAAGATGAGGTCTGAGATTCGCTCTCTTGTTCTCCAATCATTCATCTTCTGAAAAACCAAAAATCGCTGACTGTATTTGTTTAATGCTTTTAAGAGATATTGCATTAAGATTCATATAAAATTTAAGTGTACGCGTTTTCTTTTGGTATTCTCTTGCATCTTCTTCTGACCAGAAGAATAATGACTTTCGTCAGAAAATATCCACAATGCTTGGTTCCTTTGTTTTATCAGTATTCATCAAGGCTACGCAAAACATGGGCTCGGAACCTTCATCCACGCTTATAATATTCAGATTGCTGTCAAGTTCGATCTTCATCGGTTTTCCGCTGTTAGCGCATTTTGAGTTAACAGTAAAAAACAATTCCTCATTTTGTAATCTCCCATACACGAAGGGAGTCGCAATAGCGTCCGCCGCTCAAGCTGCAAAAAACTGTTCGCCGGTGCCGGCGGTCATCTTGTGACCTGTATCTTCAAAAGCAAGAGGATAGGCCCAGTTGATACCTTGACTGTCGTATCGATAACAAAATGTTTTCATTGCTTCGAGTTTTTCCACAATTTCTTTTACCCGATTCAACGACAGGTTGAGTTTTTCTCCTATAAATTCTACTGTTATGTGTTCTTTTGCAATCGCCATTTGCTTGACAATAAAGTGATGAACCTTGCGTTCTTCTTGAGTTAAAAGATCTGCTTTTGTTTTTGCGCCAGACACCCCCCTTTGCATCCCTTTGGCTGAAATCGCCAGAGGTAGTGGGAGCATAAAACGCCAGATCCCCATGTACATTTTACGTTTCATTTCAGTTCTCATTAATTTTCCTCGTTTGTTATTAGTTCACTATGGAAAATATCTATTAGTTTATGGCAAAAATTGATTTATCGAAGAACCCCGCAGCCCCGATAAGCGGGATCCTCCAAAGGCGGATAAATCTCCACTTCGTTCCGACAAGCTGGATGCGGGGAATGCGCTCGCTGTGCAGTTCAATACTCTAAATACACTATCAATACAATAATAGCATCGCAAACTGCGATTCATAAAGGATATTAATATATAGTTATTTTTATTTGACGCGCTTATGACTTTAATATAGAGATGCTCCCTGATTGAAAGAAAATATTTATGAATAAAAATGACCTCAAAAACTTAAAAAAATGGTTTGCCGATTATGTGTCCGCTTTTTATACAGATGATTATGACTACAACTTTGCGTTAAATGTAAAAAAAGAGCATACAATGCGGGTATGTGATAATATTGTCATGATCGGCGGAAAGCTGGGCATGTCAAAACCTGATTTAATAATCGCTGAAACGACGGCCCTGTTTCATGACCTTGGAAGATTTAAGCAATTTAAAAAATATGGCACTTTTAATGACATGATCTCAGAGAACCATGCAAGACTCGGCCTGCGGGAGATGGTCGCGCATAAGCTACTTTCAATATGTTCAAAAGCTGAAGAGAAGTTAATCATCAAGGCCGTTAATTATCATAATTCCTTGACGCTTCCTTCTGGTGAGAATGAGAGAACGCTTCATTTTATCCGCCTTATTCGTGACGCGGACAAGCTGGATATCTGGAAAGTATTCTTGGAATTTTTCCATGAAAAAAACAATCGGCAGAACGATGTTTTTGTGTTCGACCTGCCGGACGAACCGGAATATTCAAACGAGTTTATTGAAGCGCTTCACCGTCAAACTATGGCTTCGATGAAAGATCTGAAAACCTTAAACGATTTTAAACTTCTTCAAATAGGCTGGATTTATGATCTTAATTTTATCCCTTCAGTTCAGGTTGTTCAACGCCAGAAGATAATAGAAAGAATAGAAGCAGTACTGCCCCAATCAAAAGAGATCACAGAGGCTGTCAGTCACGCCAAAGACTATTTAAAAATGCGTTTACAGAATCCAGGATAGCACGGCCGTCCCAAGCACCAGCGCAATAACACCCCATAATCTACGGGTTTGATCTGATATTGAATTTAAATACCAGTTATTGACCCGATCGTATAAGTTGTTAGGATTAAAAAATATAAAGGCCCCCTTAGCAACACCCATGAGTCCGAGAAATCTTATAAACCATGGATTACTACTTGCGGATGCGGCCAACATAAACAATATGCCCGCTATAAACGGCAAGATAGAAAGGATCCTTCGATCAATCTGTAGCAGAAAACGTTCCATAACGTTTCTTGTTTCCCTTGTATAGAGAATCATGCAACATCCAGCTGAGATCCAAAGCAAACTGACGGCGTAAAGAAACCATTTCATAATAGATATCCTCATAAATCGCTTAATTTAGGTTATAGTACAAAACCATTATTTTAGAAAGAAGGCTGTATCTTCACAAACATAAAAATATTTGTCAAGACTTAATCTGCTGTAAAATGCAAATATGTTTAATATTCTTGACAACTTATCTATTTGAGATATAACTCATAAAGCAAAATTCATTTTCTGCCCCCTGAGCCCTGGCCCCTCCCTAATTGTGTTGTAACACAATTAGGGTATTACTGAATGGAGAAAAGCATGGTCAAAGTAACTGCAGCAATCTTCGTTAATGATGGAATGCTACTGATAGCTAAACGAAAACCAACTGCAAGGCTGCCTAATTTGTGGGAACTACCCGGTGGTAAAATTGAACCGCATGAAACACCTGAAGAGTGTTTAAAACGAGAATTAAAGGAAGAGTTTGATATCGATGTTACCGTAGAAGAATATCTCGGTTCTAATGTACATACTTACGATTTTGGAACAATAGAATTGATGGCCTATAGAACTTCCTGGAACAAAGGTGATTTCAAATTACTGGATCATGAAGAAATCAGGTGGGTATTTGCGCACGAGCTTGACCAATTTGATTTTGCACCAGCCGATACTGCCTTTATCGAGGAATTAAAAAACGGAGTGATTGAAATTTGAAGTGCCCTGCAACGCAGAAGATGCGGTGAAATCAGCGTTTGCATGATTCAGGCAACTCGATTTTATTGAGTTTGTCTTCGATTACGCAGAACACGCCGATCATCTTTAAAAGAAAATGATACAAAAACCCCATCCCTTACGCTTTTGCGGCGATCATGCTCATTTTTGCGTCTTTCCTTGAAGCGTGCCGGTTTACCATCCAAAGAAGCACTGCTTTTCTTAGACGACTTATTGGCGGTATGTTTTATTTCCCCAACTACTAAATGCATAACTCAATCCTTTCTATATAATTCCTCCTTATATTATTATCGGAATTTGTTTTCATAAACTTTAGCTATTGGGCACAATTAGGGTTTTATACATGCAATGTTCGGGTTAGCTCTTCCAACACATCATCATACTGATCGATAAGATTTTCCCAGGCAAAACGTTCCATGGCAGCTGCGAGACTTTGACGCAAGGTCTCAAAGCGGGCATAATTCGATATCAGTACGGCAAGTTTGTCAACTAAATCCGCCTGGTCTTGATAGAGGACGTCTGCATGGTAATCGTTCGGAATGATTTCCGGATAGGACAGCCGGTTGGGCAGGAGAGGGATACAACCGTGACGGACCGCTTCCACCACCGAGATACCGAAATTCTCCTGTTTGGCGGTACTGATCACAATTGAACCCAGGCGCAGCCACTCACAGTATTTTTCCCGGGAAGCCTCATGGCCGTAATGTACAACCCGGTGCCCGTAGCGCTGCCGGGCGGCAATAAATTCTTTGGGAACCATCTGAAAATTTTCCCCTAAAAGCGCCAGGCGAAAATCCAGATTTTGCTCGCAAATCGCATCCAGAGCATCAAAAAAATCCGCCGGATTCTTATCAAACTCCCAGCGGTGATTCCAGATAATCAGGGGCGGCGCATCCTTTTGCAGCGGAAAACCGGGCAAGGCGCTTTGTTCAGCAGGAAATTGGCACCCTGGATGTAGAACGCCGGTTTTTTGACGGATAGCGTCAACCACCCATTTGGGCTGATATTCCGGCATCATAGTCAAAAAACCGGGAAGGCTGGAGAAAAAGGCATCAAAATGGGTTTGAGAGTTAAAAAGAACTCGATCTGCGGCCAGGGCGGTTGTGATATCGGTGAAACCAAATTGAAAGTCGCGGGCCTTTCCGGGTGCCAGTGGGTAGGTGAGCTGGTTTTCGTGGAAATATACCAGTGACGGCGGGCAGGACGGACTGCAAAGCGCCTTTAAGTCCGACAGGCTCATAAGATCGGTAGCAATTAAGCCGTCATAATTCTCAAGGGGAGGGATTTTTTGGGCAAAGTATAATGCCGCCCCGCGCATGCGCCACTTCCAGAAACGGGCCGGCAGTGTATATAAATCGATTTCATGTTTTGAATGCGAGATCAAACCTTCGGCAAAATTTCGATGTGAACCTCCGAAGAAGGGCTCTATGAAAATAAATTTCAAACAGTTTCTCCGCTAATAAAATATACGGTTTACAGCTTCTCCATAATAGATTTTATCATCTCCTGGTCTTGTTGGGACAATTGTTCGAATTTTACTTCAATGCCCTGGGGACTCCTGCCGGCAACCTTGCCGTTGAGCATGAGAGGGGTCTGCTCGTCACCAACAGTAAAGCTCATGAAAACATCCTGACCGACGGCGAAAGATACTCCGGTTTCGATTAGCACTCTGTCGAGGTTTATGCTTTGAACGAAGCTCTGATAAGAACCGTCCTCTGTGTCGTACTCGACGGGTATTTTTGATTTTGGCACAGGTAAATCTTCAGCTGATTCAATTCCGTTTTCTTCCAAATCCTGATAAGAACCGTCCTCTGTGTCGTACTCGACGGCTATCTTTGATTTTGGCGGAGGTAAAGCTTCAGCTGATTCAATTCCGTTTTCTTCCAAATTCTGATAAGAACCGTCCTCTGTGTCGTACTCGACGGGTATTTTTGATTTTGGCACAGGTAAATCTTCAGCCGATTCAATTCCGTTTTCTTCCAAATCAAGTTCCCGGCCGTCGGCAGTTAACGCCTTGATTTTCAGAACGATAACAGTAATATTATCGTGTCCTCGAATCTCATTGGACAAATCTACCAAGGTCTGACAGGCTTGATGAGGTTGTTCTTTAAGCACAATGTCACGAATTTCCTCCGGAGAAACATTATCACTTAACCCATCTGAGCAGATAACCACTATATCACCTTTGAGCATCGGAATTTCGCGAGTATCGGGCTTTACCACTCCGTCAACACCCATTGCCTGGGTAAGCATATGCTGAAACTGCTTCCCCAGCGGTTTTGATCCTTCGGGAGCTAAGGCTGCATGTGCAGCCGTCCAAGTGTGCAAAACGGAAATAGTCTCAATGACCCCTTCCCGAATCAAATAGATCGGGCTGTCACCCACGTTGGATACAATCAGAGTTTCGTCGGTTAAATAGGCTGCCGACACTGTGGAACCCATGCCCTGGTAGGCCGAGGAGCTTTGGGAACGCTCGTGAACCGCTTGATTGGCCTGATGGATACCGGTCACCAGATGGTTGGCCTCTTTGGAAAGCGTGCCGTCAGCATAGGTCATACCATCCGCTTTGCTTTCCTCTTTGATTTTTTGCATGTGTTCTTGCAGGGCCTCTACCAACATTTGACTGGCGACTTCACCGGCTTTGTGCCCCCCCATTCCGTCGGCTACCACATAAAAACGCATGGCATCATTAAAAAAGAAAGCATCTTCGTTGTCTTTTCGCTTTTTGCCTACATCAGTTATCCCGGCGGATTGAACTACGGCCATCTGCTCACCTTATGTTTAGTAACTGTATGTAAAGTTATGAACGACCCCGCGGCAAGCCACGGGGTATCAACAAATGATATTTTCTATCTTAACGCAGCAAGCTGCGGGGAATTAAACCCGACAGATTCCGCAACCTTCATCGCGTATTCATTGCAATCTGTGTAATCTGCGAATTCTGTGGATTAAAATATTATGCAAAACCGGAGCACACAAATAGCAACATCCCAATTGACGGCGATGTTTTCACGGGCAAAGTCATGGCCTGCCAACATGTTCAAAGGCTTGCAAAAAGGCTGGCAAGCCAGAGTGGCAGCCGTAGATC
>JAQYVG010000144.1 GCA_030145595.1 Desulfobacterales bacterium
GCTTGCCATTAAGAATATGGATGAGGGTACTTTTCCCCGTTCCGTTTCGCCCCATGACCCCGATGCACTTGCCGGGTGTGAGCTTTAAGCTGAGATTGTCAAAAAGGAGTTTTCCACCCAGGGTTTTTCTCAGTTTTTTCGCATCCAAGAGTATTTTTGTTTTTCGGTGGGTGGTATCAAAGGCGATGTCAACGCTCCTGTTTTGGGCGTTACGGCCCTTCACCCTCTCAAGATCTTCCTGCAGCTGATAAGCCTTGTAGATTCGGTATCGCGCCTTTGAGGTTCTCGCCTTGGGACCTCGACGGAGCCATTCTATCTCACGGCGGACTTTGTTGGAAAGGACGGCTTCAAGTTTTGCCTGTTCACAGACATACTTTTCCCGCTTTTCAACAAATGCGCTGTAATTGCCCTCCACTTTGATGAACCCCTCCGGATATCGCCGGTTCAGTTCAACAATCCGGTTTGTCGTATTCTCCAGGAAGAACCGATCGTGGCTCACCAGGACAAAAGCGAAGGGGGCATCTTTTAACAGTTTCTCCAACCACAGAATCCCTTCCAGATCCAGATGATTGGTAGGTTCATCCATGAGGAGCAAATCCGGTTTTTGAAACAGGGCTTGACCAATGGCCAGCCTTTTGCGCCACCCGCCGGAGATTGTTTTCACCTTTTGGTTCGTGTTCTCCACTTCAATGAGGCTCATGATTTCCTGGCGTCGCTTACTGACTTGCCATGCCTCGAGCTCTTTGGGAATGGGGTGGAACAAAGTTTCCTCTATGGTTTTCTCCGGATCGAGAATGTCCTCTTGCGGAAGGTAAATCATGCGTGTGTTTCTTATTCGCGAAATCTCTCCGGAATCAGCAGACTCCATATCAGCGAGAATTTTCAAGAACGTCGACTTCCCGGCACCATTGGGGCCGATCAAGCCCAGGCGCTCATTGTCGAAAACCTGCAGAGAAATATCGGTAAACAGGGGCTGCGCCCCATAGGCTTTGCCCACAGAATGGGTGCTTATCAGTACGTTTGAAGGCATCTATCTCTTTCTTTTCCCCAATTTGAGCGATTGTCGAGTTTGCCGATCGTAAGATCCCGCACTAGCGGGGAGATGCAAGTCGAAGATCCCGAATCCCTTTATCGGGGGCATGAGACATGCAGCCGCAGTATGCTACTGTAAATGTCTCATAACCCATCAGATTCTGTAAAAGTGACCCCTTAAGCGGCCTTCCGGAGCACGGCTTTTCGGGTTTCCACGACTTCCGTGCTTTCAATATACTCGTCGAAAGTCATGAATTGATCAATGACGCCACCGGGGATGATTTCAATAATCCGATTTGCCACGGTGTTCACGAACTCGTGGTCATGAGAGGTAAAAAGAATCACATCCTGAAATTTGAGCAGGCTGTTATTTAAGGACGTGATCGATTCCAGGTCAAGATGGTTGGTCGGTTCATCCAGCATCAGGGCATTGGATTCGGAAAGCATCATTCTTGAAAGCATGCAGCGAACTTTTTCCCCACCGGAGAGTACGCTGATCTTTTTAAGGGCCTCTTCCCCGGAAAAGAGCATGCGTCCCAAAAAGGCCCTGGCAAAGCTCTCACCCTCTGTGGGGGGAGCGAACTGCAGGAGCCATTCGATCAGGTTAAGGTCACCGCTGAAATAGGCGCTGTATTCTTTGGGAAAATAGGAGTGGGTAATGGTGGATCCCCAATGGAAAGTACCACTGTCCGGTTCCATCTCTCCTGCTATAATTTGGAAAAGGGTGGTCTTGGCAAGACCGTTCCCGCCCATCAAGGCGATCTTATCCCCACCGTTCACCGTAAAACTGACGTTGTCCAGTACCTTTTCACCATCGACGGTCTTGGTGAGTTTGTCCACTTTCAGGATCACATTACCGCAGGGGCGTTCCGGCTTGAAGCAAATAAACGGATATTTTCTTGACGACACCGGCATGTCCTCAATGGTCAGTTTTTCTAAAAGTTTCTTTCGGGAGGTGGCCTGCTTCGACTTGGAGGCGTTGGAACTGAACCGCTGGATAAAAGCCTTTAGTTCATTGGCCCGCTCAGTGATTTTCTTGTTCCCCTCCTGTTTCTGTTTCAGATTCAGTTGGCTGGCCTGGTACCAGAAATCGTAGTTGCCCATGTAGACCGAGATCTTGCCAAAATCAATGTCTGCAATGTGGGTGCAGACCTGGTTCATAAAATGACGGTCATGTGATACCACGATTACCGTATTCTGGAACCTGTAGAGAAACTCCTCAAGCCAGGCAATGGACTTGATGTCCAGATTGTTGGTGGGCTCGTCCAGAAGCAGGACGTCCGGGTTTCCGAACAGAGCCTGGGCCAGGAGCACTCGCACCTTTTCCCCGCCCTCGAGTTCCTTCATCTTTTTCTGATGTATCTCTTCGGCAATTCCCAGATTGCTCAAAAGAACCGCCGCTTCAAACTCTGCCTCATAGCCGTCCATCTCCCCGAATTCAACCTCAAGCTCACCTGCTCTGATTCCGTCCTCTTCGGAAAAATCCGGTTTAGCATAAAGAGCGTCCCTCGCTATCATAATTTCGTACAGCTTTTCATGGCCCATTATTACCGTGTTTAAAACCGTCTTTTCGTCAAAGGCAAAGTGCCCTTGTTTTAAAACCGCGATTCTCTCCCTGGGTCCCACGGAGACGGTTCCCGAGTCCGATTCGATATCCCCGGAAAGAATTTTCAGGAATGTGGATTTTCCGGCACCGTTGGCGCCGATTAGTCCGTAACAGTTGCCGGGTGCAAACTTTATATTAACGTCTTTGAACAGAACCCTCTTGCCGTAGGCAAGGGTGATATTGGTGGTGCAAATCATTGTTGTTTTATTTCCTTTCCGCTAAATATTAAAAACCACAGGAACGGACCCTGTGGCTCGAAAATCATAGATATGAATTGCGCAACTTATCTATCTATAGTTGGTTGCCATTTTCCCCAAGTAGGTTGAAGATTCAAAGGGATCAACCTGAAACAAACTGTTTGATAGAACTTATGGGAATTTCAAAAGAGATGTGTCATTTAGTAAAAAATAATTTAAAAAGCAAGCCCATTTTGACATCTTGCCGGGGTGAAATTGGGGTCACCACGCTAACCTCTTAATATTTAATGATTAACGTTCCAATAATAGGTGTTTTTAAAAGATAACATGGATAGCGTTGCACTTAATATTTGAAACCACGGCCTTATTTGACGCATTTTTTAAACGTTTTACATATTATATCAAAACGTTCCTGTGGCCCGACTCCCATTTTATGACATGTCAACTTATAAACTTATGTACGTCCCCTATTTCCCGAAACAGGCCTGACCCGATTCTCCGCCCAGCTGTCCGCAGGCGGCCATGAGATCTTTTCCCTTTGTTGTCCGCTTCTGGATATTGACCCGTTTCTCTATCAAGAGGTCCCGGAAGGTTTTCGTCTCTTTTGCGGTGGGGGGGCGGTAGAGTGAATCCGTGCCCGGGTTAAATGGAATAAGATTCACTTTTGCGGGCAGCAGAGCAAGGTATTGTGCCAGTTCCAAAACATGTTCCGGCCGGTCGTTGACCCCCGGAATCTGCACATAGGCAATCATGAATGTGTCTTTTTTTTTCAACGGATACCCGAGCAGTAATTTTCTGAGTTTGTCCATGGGAAAGGCCCTGTTGACCGGCATAAGCTCGGAGCGCAAACGATCATTGGAGGCGTTCAAAGAGACCGCCAGTTTGACATGCGGCATGCCGTCAGCGGCAAACTTTTTGAGGCCCGCTTCCAACCCGGCGGTCGATACCGTGATACGTCGCCGGGCAATATCCAGACCCCGCTGGTCGCTGACAACATCGATCGATTGTATGACATTATCATAATTGTCAAACGGTTCACCCATTCCCATGAAAACAATGTTACGCACATCGGATCCGAAATTTTTGCGGGCGGCATACACCTGCCCCACAATTTCCTGGACGGTAAGGTTGCGCAAAAGCCCTTCTTTGGCGGTTTCGCAAAACCGGCACCCCATCCGGCACCCGGCCTGACTGGATACGCAAACGGTTTTGTGCCGTACCATGGAAATGACAACCGATTCCACCGATAGGCCGTCAGAAAACCGCGTTACGAACTTGACAACCCCTTCCTGCTCTTTTTTTCTGACCACCCGGCCGGTTTCCGTCTCGACCGCCCGGCAAAATAGAGAGGCAAACTCCCCGGAAGCGGCCATATCCTGCGAAGCGGCCATATCAGTATTCATCCGGCCGTAAAGCTGGCGGAAAATGGCCGTGGCATGATATTCACCTTTTCCGTATTTGCGGGCGAGTTCTTCGACCAGGTTCTCGTATGTCAACTCAAATATCTTCATCGCTAATTTATCTGGCCATGGGGGACGGGCCATGGGGGGACGTAGGTAAAAAAGTAACTTTCTATTCGTTTGTCAGTCGATAGCCAAACTCTTTTACCAGTTTCTCACCCCGTCTGACGGAAATGCTCACAGCCGGTGGCGTCAATCCCAGTCTGACGGCAAGGTCTTTCATGGTTATCCCGAGTTCTCTGGCCGCCCAGAAACAAAGCAGGCTTCTTGCGCGTACGGTTTCCGGATGCTTCCCCTTTCGCCACACCTTTTCCGCATCAATGTCCAATACCTCTGCTACCCTTGAAGCTACCTTGTCTATGTCATACCCGAGGTTTGCCAAAAGGTAACGGCTTTCCATCTGCTCATTAGCCTTTTTAAGGATTTCTTCAACGTAGTCTCCATCACCAAGGATACGCTCATCACTTTTAATCCGTTCAATCGACCGGCGAAGCATCTTGGCTGTCGACCATCCGCCAAGGCTCCGAATCAAACCGCCCCCGTCAACTCCGGACGTCGGCCCAACTCAATACCTTTTTTTACGAAATCTCGATAATTACGGCGCGCAGGCGACTCTCTCTTACCGAACTGCTGCAGTATGTAGGAAACATCCTGCCAGTTGCTTTTGCGCTTTCCAACAATTCTACTGTGCCCACAGTAAAGATATTGATCCAGTTTTTTCAAATCGCTCACAACTTTTGCCCTAAGAGGGTTCAAGTGTATATATCGTACCAGTTCCAACAGGTAAGCATCTTCCTGGCACAAAATAGATTTGTAGCGGTTCTGGAAAAGCTTACCGTGGCGGCGATGACGGCGGTTAAAATAGGCAGCATGGCCTGTCAAAATGCGCTGCATGACCGTCGAAAGCGGTGTGTTACCTGTTTTCAGTAGAAGGTGAGCATGATTGGGTATTAGCGCCCAGGCGTAGCAGGGCGTACCGGTATCGGATAAAACATTTCCAAGACGATCAAGGAAATTATCCCTGTCCTTGTTATCCCTGAATATCTTGCGACGTTCGATACCTCTAAAGATGATGTGATGCAGCGCTCCGGGAGCGTCTATCCGTGCTTTGCGTGGCATACGCCCTCTTATAACAAAAGATAAATTTTAGAAACTTATTTTTTTACCTACGTCCCCTATTCCCACTTAATTTCCCGAGTATTTCAGCCGCCTGTGATACCTCGAAAAATATCAAGCGTGGGTGACCCCTTTATTTTCGCAATGTAAATTAATCTGCGATTGCCTTTTCAACCAGTTTCATAAGCTCGTTTACGGGTATTCTTCGTTTTGTCTTGGCAATAAATCCTGTTTTGTGAGCAAATTTTATTCTCTCATCGCCTTCCAGTTTTGAAAAATCCACGCCCATAGCCTCATTTAGCCTTGCCAGTCGCCAGCCTTCACCACGACCGTCATAAGTAACCGAAATTTCAGCAGGTGGATCCATCCGACTACTGTACCGTTGTAAACCGGTTGAATCATTCGTCAGGCCAATCAGTATGGTTTTGTTTTTTACGATACATTTTTCGGAATTTGTCCAGAAATCAAACTGTGAAGAGAGGGACCTGGCACTCTTAATTACGTTTTGTCCGAATGAGCGCATCAGGAGGTAAATCTCACCGGGATTTTGTTCAAACAGTTCAAGAAACCAGACTTCAATCGGATTGATAAAGGGTAAGAGGTTTTCAATACCCAGCTCATCAGCAATTTTAAAGGGGCCGAAACGATCAAATTTATCCTTGAATTCCCACCAGGGTGTAATTCTGAGTGTGGCCGTAAGGCCTAAATGGTCAGCAACCAGCATAAAGCTTGCGGGGGTTTCAGTACTTTGATGATGATCAAAATTTTTCAAGTCGGGTTCAAGCTTCTTGCCCACATCAATCACCCAGATTTCGGGATTTGCCAGTTCCTCTTCTGTGGGGTGTCGGCGTTCTATCGTATAAATGACGTCATTATTGACGGCTAATACAAGGGATATGGCAAAAAAATCATCAAAATGTGCTGTGCCAGGATGTGTAATAATTAGCTTGTTCACTTCAAAAGCGCCTTTTTAGAAATCCTGTTCCCATCTGTTTAACCCATCTGATCTATCCTGTTTTGCTCTCCATAGCTGCAGGTGAGCTTAACCGATCCCCTTTGCAAGATCACAGGTTTCTTCGTTTCCATTAACAACTTGGATATTCTAAAGTAATTTTACCCAGTTTCCCTTTCCTGAATTCACTCAAAACAATATTGGACGCTCGCATATAATCGACAATACCAGTTTTCAAAAGGCAGCCCCTTTTGGCTGCAATATTTTCCAGAATTTCAAGGGGCGTTTTATCTTTAATATCAATTTTGAATCTGGCACATAATTCTTCCGGGACAATTTCTACCAGTTTTTCTATAAGATTAGATGCAAGAGTCCTCACATCCAGAACATCATCATTTATGGTTCCGATAAAGGCGAGATTTAAAAAAGTTTCTTTATCTTCTCTGGGGCGCAAAATTCCAGGAGTATCCAGAAGTTCAAATTGTGATTTTGCATCTATCCACTGTTTAGACCGTGTAACTCCAGGCTTATTGGCAGTCCTGGCCTTTTTTTTCCCGGCTATGCAATTTATCAAAGTGGATTTACCCACATTGGGTATACCTGCCACCATGGCTCTTATGGATTTATTTTTGATTCCAGCCTTAGTAATTACCTTACGGGCTAAATCTGTAATATTTTTTAAACCATCACCTTTAACAGCACTTACCAACGCTACCTCGGTATCACCACTGTTAAAAAAGGAAACCCACTTTTTGTTGCCATCATCACTGCTAACGTCGCATTTATTCAAAATTACAATTTTTGCTTTTTGCCCGATTATTCTATCAATATTCATATCTTTACTGGATAAGGGAGCCCTTGCATCCAAAACCTCGAAAACAATATCGACTGCTTTCAAGCTCTTTTTTAAAAGATCCTCAGAATCTTTCATATGTTTTGGAAACCAGTTTACATTTTCATTCATTACAAACACCATTTATATTTTATATCTTGTGGCGGCTATTGTATCTTTGGGTGTAAACACCGTTCAAGTGGCGCATGCTTCTTGAAATATTCGCTTCAGGTGTCTGGACCAGCATGTGGTAATGATTCGGCATAAAGAAAACAACGGGGTCGCGTCTACACTCTTGACAAATTAATAATTTTATCTATTCAATAGTGCATGGGGTCACATCTTGATTTGTGATTAATATCATCATTAAGCCATCTGCGCTACCATTTTAACTCTTTGAAATAATTCAACATAAAAACTATAATCACTAATCAACGGGCTGTTGCCCAAATCAAGATTTAGCTACAACTCCACCCTACGATGAAATTGATGAACTGTTGATATAACCTGTATTTTTTTAACAGTAAATACGTATAAACGCCCAAATAGTGCTTGATTAGCATGATGATAACTGCTAAAGTGCTGTCAATAAAGACTTTAAGGGAGCATTATCATCATGATGGGACGTCAACAAAGAGTTCAGAAAAAACTGTTTTACACAAAATTAGACCTTGATCAACGCGTTCGTAAAGATCACATCCTGAGGAAAGTGAAAAATTATATTGACTTTGACTTTATCTACAATGAAGTCAAAGACAAATACGGCATTAAAGGTAATGTGTCGGTTCCTCCTCCTGTAATCCTCAAGATGATGCTACTTTTGATCTTTTATAATGTGCGTTCCGAACGAGAACTCGTATTAACAATCCCTGAGCGTTTAGACTGGTTGTGGTTTTTGGGCTATGACCTGGATGATGATATTCCCAATCACAGCGTGCTTTCCAAGGCCAGAGTCCGTTGGGGCGTTGAAGCCTTTAAAGCATTTTTTGAGCTTATAGTCTGGCAGTGTGTGCAAGCCGGCCTTGTTGATGGCAGCAAGCTGTTTATGGATTCCAGCATGATGCAGGCCGATGCTTCCAACAACTCTGTCGTAAATAAAGAATCGCTAAAGCGGTATCTGAATAAAAGCTATCAAGTTTTAGAAGCACGCTTGGAAGAAGAACAAAGATCTTCCGACAGTGATGATCCCAAATCTGGAACTGCCAATAAAAAGTATATTTCGACCACCGATCCGGATGCCTCTGTAACACGTCGCGGAAAAGGAAAGTCCAAGCTTCAATATCAGGTTCACAGAGGGGTTGATGAAAAATGTGAAATCATTACCGCGACCGAAGTAACCCCCGGTGAGGTGCATGAAGCTCACCGCATGCAATCTTTAATAGACAGCCATCAAAAAAATACCGAACGAAAAGTTGAAACTGCTGTGGCCGACAGCAAGTACGGTACCATCGAAAATTATCTGGCCTGCCGGGATCGAGGCATAAAGGCACATTTTTCATCGCTGGAGCAAACTCAAAAAGGTACCGGTACGAAAAAAGGCATCTTTGCCAAGGAAGCTTTTACCTACAATGCTGAAACTGACACCTTTACC
>JAQYVG010000145.1 GCA_030145595.1 Desulfobacterales bacterium
CCTTGCTCATCGAAAAAATATCTCATTTATGAATTGGAAACTACTTAGTGCTCAAATGTGTTCATGGATGGGCACTAACTATGAAAGCGTCTATTACGCTTTCCTTTTAATTGCTCCTTGTAAGATCGATCAAAGAAAGCAAGGAACAAAAAACCTTTCCTTCATAGCGAGAGATCCGCTTAAAACAAGTACCTACACGGTCACAGCATTGAAATTGTCCTGAATTTTATCGATCAGGCCTTTGATTCCCACCAGCGAAAATGGCTTGGAAAGAAAGGCGAAGGCACCGGAGTGCAAAGCTTCAGCGCGAGAGTCTTCAGCACCGTGTCCGCTCATAATAATGATCGGCAGATCCGAGAGCTTTTGCCTGGACCACTTTAAAAGGCTCATACCATCAAGCCCCGGCATGCGCATGTCCACAAAGGCTGCATCATATTTGTTGTTCTTCAAGGTCTGCTTGCCTGCAAGGCCGTCATTCACACATTCTGCTGTGTGTCCTATGTGATCGATCATGGCTGACAATGTTAACCGGACGATCTCTTCGTCATCTACAATCAGTATCTTCAATGAACCTGTTTGTTTCATTGTCACTCCAAAATTCCAGGATTCCATTGTTTTATCACGTGAAATTCGTCCAATACGACACGGGGACCAATCGGGGCTAAACTCCTTGTTCAATGTTTGGGGAATACAATTTCAAAACTCGTTCCCTCGTTTTCGACGGTGTCAAAATGAATCTGTCCGCCGAATGATTCAACGATCGATTTGCATATGGAAAGCCCCAGGCCGGTTCCCTTGTCAGGATCTTTTGTGGTAAAAAAGGGATCAAATATCTTCTCAGCTGCATGTCCGGGTATCCCCGTACCGTTGTCCGCTATTTTCAAAGTCACAACATCCCTGCCGGTTACCGTTGTTTTTCTGGTGATGACACGGACACAAGGTCTGTATTCATCCCCTGCAGTTTCTTTTTTTTTCCGCAATGTATGACGTGCATTGCTCAATAGATTGAAGATGACTTCTTCAACCGAGTATGGATTCACCTTGACCGGCAGCTCATGGGTTGAAAGATCATTTTCCAGGAGCAGGCCATAAGAGTTGAACTGCGCCATCAACATGCTTGTGCCGGAACGGACGACATCGTTGAGATCGACAATAGATGTTTCGACACTGTCGGCATCGCGGGCAAACAGGCGCACATGGTTGATGATGTGTACCATTCGATCGGCCTGTTCGACAATCGTGGCGATATTGCTGCGAATCACATCCTTGGAAATGTCCAGGCCGTTATCGATGCTGTGGAGAATGAGTTCGGCAAATCCGCGTACTCCGACCAGCGGCTGGTTCAATTCATGCGCTATGCCTGCGGCCATCTCTCCCAAGGACCTGAGCCGGTCTGAGCGCATGCGCAGCGTTCTTTGCGCCTTCAGTTCCTCTTCAGCCTCCTGCCGTTTTTGGATCTCCTCCTTGAGTTGCAGATTCTTAGCTGCCAAAAGCTCGTGCTGGCGCTCCGATTCATCAAAACGTGCCCTGAGAATAAGGTTTTGGGTAGTGAACCAGATGATCAGTCCCAGTCCGGCCAGGACGAAAACAGCCAGGGTGCCCATACCGGCGATCAGATGCCAGGGCGCCAGAGTGCCCACAATCTGTTCGCTTGGCATCCAGGCCACGAAGCTAAGGCCGAGGTTTTGAATCGGCAGGCGCGCAATCAGCATTTCACATTTTTTACCTTCGGATAAAACCGATTCAAAAGAAAAGTCCGTTATGGTCAATCCGGCGATCCGTTCAGATGTCAGGTAAGATGCAACGTGCGGATCACTCTTTTTAAATGGACTCAACAGCTGATTTAAGTCATCAACCAATCCTGATCCGCTGGGGCCGGAGGTCTCGGCTAATTTGACAAAGTGAGTAAACAAGGTTTCCCGATCAAGCCAGGCGATCACATTCCCAACTATTTTACCTTTATAGTAGCAGGGGGCGGCCACCAATATTTGTGGATTGTTAATCTCATCGCCCAGGTAGACATATGGTCCCCTCTCACCGGATTTCTGGATCGCCTTAACGGAAATGGCTTTATAACTGCTGGACACTGGCGCCGTATCGACTAAAGGGCGACCGGAAGAATCCAAGAAGACAAAACGCTGATAGATTTTGTCCTCCTGAATCTGCTTTTGTTTCAGGGCCTTGTCAAAAACCCGTTTGATTATAAACAGATTGACCTTCAAACCGTAGCTCTCGGACATGCCCAGGGCCTTGTTGGTAAAATAGGTGTTGACTTCACGCGATAGCGCCAGGGCGTTGAGATCATATTTTCTTTCGGAGAAAAAATAGCCCAGAGAGGCTGACCGCTTTTCCAGGTCCAGGCGTAAACGATGCAGGGCGGCCTCTCGCAAAGCAATCTGACTGCGCAAATTCGAAATCACCAAAAAGCCGATGAAGGAGACCAGCATCAGGCTGGCAATCATGATCGCCAAAGCAGGCTTCTTTGTCAAAATCGTCAACCGGTTTTCAGGGCCGCGCATCTGCTGAATCCTATTATTTGGGATTGTGATCTCAAATTTATTTTGCAAAAAAATCCGGATAATAGCTGAACACCGTGGGATAGTACTTGTCTACCAGCCCGTAGTAAGTATTGTCGGCCTTGCAAACGCTGAAAAATTTTTCAAATTCCGCCCGCAGCTTGAGGGCCGATTTATCGAAAGCATAAGCCATCTCCTGTTGAAGCGAAACGGGCCCCACCACCTTTATCTCTCCGGCCCACCGTTCCAGAGCTATCAGCGCCACCGGCACATCCATCAAGGTTGTATCCACCGACCCGGCAATGACCGAAGGAATCATTTCATCCAGGTCGCGTTCAGGCGGAAAAAGCTTGATCGCAGCGCCGGTTTCATGCATGCGGTATAGTTCAGGGTCCAGGCAACTGTCTTTCATGGCCAGCACACTGGTTCCCTGCAAACCCGATTTAACCGCCTCTATATCTTTGGTGATGTCACCGGTGGGTGTTATGGGGTTTAACGCCGAATCCGCACGGGCGATAAGCCACACGCCGGTGGGAAAGGCGGGTGTTGAAAAATCGACAATTTTTTCACGCCATGGCAGAACCGTAAACCCCGTGGCAATCACATCGCCCCGCACAGGGCTGCTGCCCGTAACCTCTACCTCGTTTCCCTTGGGCTGGATGGTTTTACCGGTAAGATCAGCAATGATGTTGTGCCAGCTGCTTTCCACAAATTCGTACTTTACGCCGAGATAAGCTGCAAACAGCTTCATCACCTCCACATCCAGTCCATCTCCCTGGTTGGAGACAAAGTTTGCATAGGGTATGCCCAGATGGCGCAGCTTGCCCGCCTTGAGAACATCCTCCAGGTCTCCACCGAAGGCCTGGGTACCCGGCATCGACAAAGCCAAAATCAGGGCCCAAAGCATCATTAACACTACCCTATGGCAACGCGATGCTGTTAAGGGATATTTTTTTGTTCGGCCATGTTGCCCTTGATTGATTGCTTGGGTCATTTTATTGTTCTCCCTTCTCAGATTGGAAAAAGTCGCCCAGGTATAAATAAACAGATGGATAATACTTTTTGACCAGTTCATCATAGGTGCCCGAGGTTCTCAAGTCCTGAAAAAACCGGTTAAAGGCGGCCAGGAGCTCGGGTGACGATTTGGCGACAGCCGCAGCCATAAGTTGCCTGGATGAAATCGGTCCGATTATCTTGATGTCGCCAGGCCACGTCTGCAGCGCAACCAGCGCATCCGGTACATCCAGCAGGGTCGCATCTGCGGCACCATTGATGATAGCCGGAGCGATATCGATGAGGTTTTCGCTGGCGGTGTATAACCGAATGTCGGCCTGGGTTGAAGCCAGACCGTATAGATTGGGGTCCAGGCAGGTGCCCTCCACGGTCAACACCGAACGCCCGGCTAACAAGTTTTTGACACGCTGAATATCGGTCTCAATGTTCCCGCTGGGCTCAATGGGTTTGATGGACGAGTCCGCCCGTGCAATCAGCCATATGCCGGTCGGAAAAGTAGGATTTGAGAATTGGACCACCTCCCTGCGCCAGTCCAATATGGTCAACCCGTTGGCAATGATGTCCCCTCGAACTGCCGTTTCGCCGACTAGCGCCACCTTGTTGTCCTTGGTAGGCAGTACTTTCTGTCCGGTCAAGTCCCCAAACACTTCGGACCATGAAGTTTGCACCCATTGATACTCAACCCCGAGGTGAGCTGCAAAAAGCTGCATCAATTCTACATCCAGTCCGTCGAGCCCCTTGGCCGTATCTCTCACAAAATTGGCATAGGGGATACCCAGATGGCGCAGCACGCCGCGCTGGCGTATTTCCGCCAGATCGCCGGCATGCACCGATGTGACCAGAAGACAGAAGGCGGCGATCATCCAGAACGGCGCCCGAATTTTTCTATCTTCCCTAAGCTGCGTTGCCCTCATATTTCCTCCATTTTTCTTTACAGGGTTAATTACCGGCCATTGAATTGAATTGAAATTGATTGAATTGAATTAATTATATTGATTGAATTATTATTGAATTGATTGATTGATTGATAAATTGATAAGAATTCCCTTTTAATTGAATTGAATTGAATTGAATTGATTGAATTGATAAGAATTATTGATTGATAAGAATTCCCTTTTCGGAGGCGGGATAAGGAAAAATTTAATGTTGTGTGCGACCTTCGGATGAATACCAATATATTGTGCCGTTATTGATATGGCGGCAATTCCTATCAAACTTCCGGCAGATACGATTCAGTTACCTTATGACAGGCATCTTGTCAACTACCGAGTTTTGTCAATATGTACGACTTTTCAGGATTTTTGGGCGAAGACCAACTGTCCGGCCGAGAGTGAATTTTGTTTAAAAGTAAGCCTCAGCGGGATAATCCGGGTCGATAATGTAGTCATCAGCACTGGGACCCGGTTGCTCGTCATATGCGGGAAAAACATCGATGGGCGGGGTATTGGCAACGGGTCTGGGCTTTCTTTTTATAATCCATAATCCCAGGTGCTTTAAAACGTTTCTACTCTGTGAGCCGGTAATGCTGGATCTTCCGATAGAGCGTCCGCCGGCTGATTCCCAGAAGCTTGGCGGCTTCTGTCTTGTTGCCGCCGGTTTGCTCTAGGGCCCGGAGAATAATGGATGGCTCGCCTGCCCCGCCAGGAGTGGACAGCGGCAAGACCGGTTGTAAAGAACTGATTTCAGCAGGCATGTCGTCCACAGTGATGATTCTGCGGCCACAGAGGATTTTTACGGCACCCTTGTTATCAGCGGAATGATTTTATGCGGAGCGGGGCAGGGGGTGCCCCGCTCCGCACGATCACGGCTCTTTGGCTTTCGGCCGAGAATTAAAACGGTTTCCGCGTGCGAAACGCGCGTTGGCTATAGTGTCTGTCAGAATAACGTTCCAATTGAGCCGGCTTCAAGAACCTCCTCTCTCACCGGTTTGATTATTTTGAGCGTTCTAAGGCTCTTTCCGCTAAAATTGAAGAACTCGGGCTAACGCCCTCAAACAGCTTCAATTTTTACGCTCCATATCGCCAAGAACGATTTCAAAACAATCAAAATGGCTCGTTCGGAGGACATTGAAGCCTCTGCCGGTAAACATCGAAACGGAACATATTTTTGACAATTACTATAAATCTGACCCATGACGGTCTTTAGCGGCAAAAAGGCTCAAGCGGCCTGTGACGGGAGGGTTATTGTACCGGGTTTAAAACCAGCGATTTCAAAATAACCGGTGCTTTGTCGGCCGCCGTGTAAAGATCGTTGAAAAGAACGGTCTCCTGCGTGTTGTAGTCGTTTAAATGATCCACCTCGCCCGGCGTCACGGTTTGATAGCAGACCTCGACATCAACCGTGAAGGAGTGACCTGATCCGCTGATCGGAATTTGATAATGAACTTTGTCCGCACCGCTGCTGGCGGCATTAAAGTCCTCGTCATTTGTCGCAGCGCCGATGATTTTTATATATTTATAGTCAGCATGGTTTATGCTGAAACCTTTGGGCGGCAGGCGGTTGTCCTTTTTGAAATCCTTGGCGCGCAGCAGCAGCCGAGTCACATTTTCCCAGTCATCTTTCATGACGCCTTCGTAGATCTGGACCTGGTTTTCAGCGGTAATGGTGTCGTGATGGGGCTCAAACTCTAAATTCGGATCCAGGTTGAGAATATTGCCGGACGCATCCCAGCCCCCGGATTCGAAAATGACCCCGCCCGAATTGTTGGAAACTACCTTCAGATGGATCCAGACCCGGCGTAGCGGGATGCCGGTGGGCAGCTTGTGGCCGGCCTTGTTGGTCAGGGTCACGTCCATATTCAGGCTTGAGCCGGATACTGAGACGTTTCCGACAGCCAATTCTATGGTCTGATTTTGCAGCATCTCTGTGGTGTTGGCGAGGGTGGTGTCAAAATGCACTGCCGTCGCGGTCACGCCCAGCTGATCGATGTTGTCTTTGAGCACGGTCGCCATAAGACGGTTGCCGCCCACAAAATGGTGGTACCAGAAGGGTTGCCGGGGTCTGGTCTGACCTACGGCTACGGTTGAGATCCTAATGGGGTCGACTTTCTGCGGCATGTGGCAGCCCTGGCAGGTCGTATCGGGTGAGGAGGGGTAGATGCTGTTCTGCCACTCGTAGTAGGGCGTCTGTTCCGGGAATTTATCCTCCGACAACTCCCCATTCTGTAACACATAGTTGGTGAACAGGTTGTGGCAGGTGGCGCAGTGCTCGGAATCGTTGATAGTAAAATTCTGCGTCGAAGGGTAGGCAAATACCGGCGTGTAGTTGACGCTGTTCACCATGGGATTGGCGAACGGGTTTAAGTAGGGCCCGAAAATCGTGCGCAGGGCTTGGGGCGGGTCGTCGCGCCAGATCATAAAATCTCCGCTGAAGCTGTCCTTTAGACTAAAATTGTCGGGCAGGATCTGGTGGCAGGCCGTGCAGGTGTCGCCGTCCCTTGTCAGGGAGTCATTTGCCAGGTCCGCGATGGAATAGCTCTGTTTGTCAAAAACCGACTGCTTGTAGAGAACC
This sequence comes from Desulfobacterales bacterium, assembly GCA_030145595.1. Lineage (GTDB taxonomy): Bacteria > Desulfobacterota > Desulfobacteria > Desulfobacterales > UBA11574 > Desulfatibia_A. The sequence continues at coordinate 7,041 of JAQYVG010000145.1, forward strand.
GGCGAATGGCACTTGATGCATTTTTCCTCGATGGCCGCCTGCAGATCCGGAAACTCGCTGACCTCTCTGGACACCTTGGCCCGCCAGAGCGGGTCCTTGGCGGCGTTTGCCATCATGGTGGAACGCCACAGCGTGACCGGCGACACATCAATGTTGTTTTTTTCGAAAAGCCCCTCATGGCAGCGGGCGCAGACACCGGAACCGGCAAACAGCGTGGTTTTCTGACCCGGCAGAGTGCCGGCACCGTTAGCGCCCTGATTTTGGGCCAAGGCCATTGAAACGACCGCTCCCAGCAAAACGAAGACCCACAGACTTACAATTGATTTTTTCATAAAACCGCCTTTCATTTTATTTTGAAAACATCCCTGCGTTCGTTGTGGTCCCTGTTGATGTATTTTCCGTATCTCCGGTCAGTTCCAGACCTCCTATCCACAGCGGACCGCCTCTCAGGGTAATCAAACGCATACGATAACTGCCTTCTGTCAGACCCTTCGCGCCTCCCGCCCCTGTCATCCATTTGCATCAAAACGCATTCAAATCTCCAAGATAAAATCTTTAGTGAGTGATTGAAGAATATACTTTACGGATAGCTCATTCGCACAGGACAATAAAAAAGGTGCGTCACGAAATTATATTCCACACGAGGGAAGGTTCCAGCTATTTTAAAAATAACGCAAAAAATGTACCACGATGTGGTTTTGCGGAAAAGTTTTTCCACTGCAGAAAGAGGACTCACGGAACAACTATTGATGGGTAGCGGGTCGCGGAAAGGATTCCAGCATATCTGGGGTTATACCTGCCTGATTCTACAAAATAGGGGCAAAGACCCTTAAAAGGCGGATTCTTATCCGAAGGCGCTAAACGCCGCAGCGCGCGAAAGAAGTTCTTTGCGGAAACCTGCAGATCTTGCGGGAATTCGAATTGTGATGTGGCAGGGCACACAAACGAGCGGCACATCGTGTGCCTTGACACACAAATTTGCAAACATTCCTACTCTGTGAGCCGGTAATGCTGGATTTTCCGGTAGAACGTCCGGCGGCTGATTCCAAGAAGCTTGGCGGCTTCTGTCTTGTTGCCGGCGGTTTGCTCCAAGGCCCGGAGAATGAACGATTTTTCTCCTGCCCCGTCGGGTGCAGACAACGACATGACCGGTTGTAACGAACTGATTTCAAAAGGCAAGTCATCGACAGTGATGATTCTGAGATCACAGAGGATAAACGCATGTTCCAGTGTATTTTCAAGTTCGCGCACGTTGCCCGGCCAAAAGTAGCTCATGAAAATGTTCTCCACATCCGAAGAGATCCCTTTAATTTTTTTACCCAGTTTTTTGTTAAACTTCGCTAAGAAATGATTCACCATAAGCGGGATATCATCGCGACGCTCTCTGAGGGGGGTCAGGCGGATTTCAACGACTTTCAAGCGGTAATAAAGATCTTCGCGGAATTCACCGCTTGAAACCTTCCCTTTTAAGTCTTTGTTTGTGGCAGCAACAACCCGGGCATCGACCCGGATCGGCGAGGAATCACCAACGCGTTCAAACTCCATCCTTGTTGAGTTGAGTTGAGTTGATAAGAATTCCCTTTTCGGAGACGGTATAAGTAAAAACAGGGGACGTACATAAGTTTATAAGTTGACATATTTAATGGTTTCCTGATATGGGATACACATGCCGCGCAAGTCAAGACTAGATGCTCCAGGAGCCCTACATCACATTATCGCCAGAGGCATTGATCGCAGAGAC
>JAQYVG010000146.1 GCA_030145595.1 Desulfobacterales bacterium
AAATAGAGCTTCCAACCCCCAAAAAACATATCACGAAAACACGAAAATACGAAAACACGAAAAAAGATATTAATAAAATTTCGTGCTCTCCCTGATTCTTTACTTTTACCTGGCTACCGTATAGTTAGGTCCCACAATCAAAAAGTTGTTGGTAATGGTGGACTGGATCTGTTCCATTTTGCTGCCAAAAAAGATACTTTTGATCAGACCGTGACCATAAGCACCCAGGGTCACAAGAGCATCATGGGGAACTTGATAGAGGTTTTCTGCAAATACACCGCTTTCAAAAAAATGCCATTTGTTGACATAGCGGTCCATTTCTTCTTTAAGGTTTTCTGTTTCTATCACCTTTTCGTATGCTTCACGTGATCCTCTCTCCGTCTGGGTAAAAACATCCAGCGGCAGGCCGCAAACTCGACTGAGCCGTAAGCCCAGTTTGAGGGCGTTGACGGCATTGGCCGATCCACCGAAGAAGGATGCTATGCTTTTCCATTCCTTATAGACCGGACTGGTAATCAGGACGGGAAACCGGGCGGACTTCACAATACGCCTTACCCTGGGACCGATGTAGCCGAGCCCGATTTTTGAAGACAGATCGCTGATGCTGCGGGGACAGCACATGAAATCAAAATTCGTCTGAATATCCGGCAGGGTAGAGGCCGTGAAATGCTTTGGGTCCAAAAATCTCGGCTCGATGCCGGCCTGATCTGCCAGTTCGGTTGCGTGCCTCTTGGCCGTTGCCGGTGATGTGAGATAGGAGCCGTCCAGATCGATTTGAACCACATCGTTTTCAAAATACATTAAAAATTTGGTATGGCTGGGGATGTAAATCACCGGAGAAGCGCCTACGGTTTTGCTAAAATAAAGCGATTGCAGCAAGGTTTCTCTTCCCAGAGGATTATTTCTAAAAATATGAAATAGTTGTTTGTCCATTTGCGTCTCCTCTCTGCTATTGGCCGGTCTGAACCATTAGCTCTTTGCGATATTTATCCAGAAGGGTCGCCTTGGAAATCAGCCCGATAAAGCGATTGTTGGCAACCACCGGCATGGAAAACAGGTGCTGCTCATCCATACGATTTAGAATTTCGGACAAATCGTCGTCCGGATGCACGATTTCAACGTTAGTATCCATAATTTGGCCGATTAATACGGTATCATACATGACCGCATTGAAAAGGTACGGTCGAATATCGTCCAAATGGATCATTCCCAAGAAATGACCGTTGGCTTCGTTTTCAACCGGAAAGTAATTTCGGCGCGATTGCTGTACAATATTGACAAATTCCCGCAGCAGCATGTTTTGTTTAACGGTGATGCAGTCCTTTTCAATCAGCTCACGCACGGTCATATCAGACAACACCCGCGCATCGGTCCCCGGTCTTAGAAGATGCCCGAGATCAACAAGATCCTTGAGATAAAAGGATGCCGGTTCAATCCAGTGACAGAGGGTCGTTGATATTGCCGAGACGATAATGAGCGGTAGAATAACTTCGTAGCCGCCGGTAATTTCGACAATGAGGAAAATTCCCGTAAGCGGGGCCTGGAGGATCCCGCTGATGAGGCCTGCCATTCCCAGCAAGGCAAAGCAGCCTTCATTGACCCATGATACCGACGGCCACAGCAAAGCAAGAACATGGTGATAGGTGACTCCTACCAGGCTTCCGATAACCAGGCAGGGGGCAAATATCCCGCCGGAGCCTCCCCAGCCAAGCGTCAAGGAGGTGGCGACGATCTTGGCAAGGGCGGCTAGGGCCACAAATGCGAGGCCCTTTGCAAGCGCACCTTCGCTCATGATTCGGATCCAATGGTAGCCTTCACCCATTACGACCGGTAAAAAGATGCCGACAATGCCGACCGCGCAACCACCGATAGCGGCCCGTACCCATACCGGTGCAGGAACCTTTTCTGAGATTGAATGCATGGATCTTAGCAGTCGAGTCAGCAAAATAGAAGCAGCTGCCGTTAGAACGGCCAGCCCGATACAGGCCAAAATATCTGTAAAGTCTATGCTGAATTGACGATGGCTGAAGGCGATTTGGTTGCCCTGCAGAATTCGGCTGATTTCAGTCCCGGTCACGGATGCTATGGCAATCGGGATGATATGCAGGGCTTTCCACTCACCCAGGATCACTTCAATCGCAAATACCATTCCGGCAATGGGGGCGTTGAAGATGGCGGATATAGCACCGGCAGCGCCGCAACCGACAAGCGTCACCCGCTGGCGGTCGTTCAAAGAGAAGAACTTTGCTATATTGGAGCCGATGGAAGCCCCGCTCATAACCACCGGAGCCTCAGGGCCGGCTGATCCTCCACTGCCGATGGTAAGACAGCTTGATATCAGCCTTGAAATACTTGAGCGTAATCGTAAAAGTCCGCCATAGCGGGATACACTGTAGATAACTTCCGGAACACCGTGTCCCGCTCCTTCTTTTACGATCTTATCCAAAAACAGCGAAGAGAGAGCGGCGCCGACAGCCGGGAGTGTGAATGCCCACCAGTGATCGCGAAAATGATGCAGCCATTCGAACATGGCAACCAGTGCCCGGTTCAGAGCCACTGCTGCCAGCCCGCTGCAGTTGCCGACAATCACAGCCATTATTACAAGCAGGAGACGATCGTCCATGCGAAAGATAGACCAGCTTGCAGGATAGCGCCACGATTGAAAAATGCGCATATTGCCAACACCTAATCAGAAAAAACAGAAAAGAAAAAATACCACGAAAGCACGAAAGGACGAAAACACGAAAAAAGATATTAATAAAATTTTGTACAAAAAACAAAAAAGGCCACAATAAAAACTAATAATGATCGACTTTATCGAGTTGTTTTTCAAAATCAGCTATTTTTGAAAAAAAAGCATCTGAGTCAGAAGATGCTCTCAAAAATTCCACAAAGGCGTTGTCGCGAACACAATAAGAAAGCCTTGAAAGCAGATGCAGATGAAGCTTTATTGTCGGGCTTATCAGGATGAACATGACAAACACCGGCTTGTCGTCGATTGCGGCGAAGTCTATCGGTTTTTCAAGAAAACAAGTGGCGATTAAAGGCTTGTCGATGACATCCGCAAGAGGGTCGTGGGGATGGGGAATGGCCACCCCTTTGCCGATACCGGTGGAAGTAAGGTGTTCTCTTTCAAGCAGCCGTTCATACAACCGGATTTTGACTGATGCAGACAAGGTCGGCATCTTGTTCACGGCGTACTGCAGGACTGCCGGCACATCGTCTCCCTTTACATCGTGGAACACACCGCCACGTTTCATAACAGAAAGGAGGTTTTCCAGCCCGGAACCCTCCTGCGGGGCTCGATCTTTTTGGGGCTTGGTAAAAGGCAGATTATGGGATGCCGCCCATTTTTCTATGGCCGAATCGGTGAATGTAAGGTTGTTGCCGCTTTTTTGGATAGGTATTCTGCCCTGGCGGATCCAGCGTTCTACAGTACTTAACGGAAGTTTAAGACACTTTGCGACTTCTTTGATGGTCAGTTTCATAATACTAAAAAATATTGCAATAGTTCAGCCACCAAGACACCAAGGCTCTAAGATTATAATACCAATTTAAATTGTCCGATTGGTTTTATTGGTTTAATTAGTTTTATTTGTTAACCAACCAAACCAATGGAACCAATTTAACCAATAAACTGAATCATTAAGGTTGATAATCCATACTCTTTCTTTGTGCCTTAGTGGCTGCATTGTTATAAAAAATTAAGGAGTGTTTCCCAGATTAAAAAAGAAATCGGCTATAATTACCTCCAAACATCTATTAAATCAAGTGGTTTCTTTGTGAGTAATGGTGATGTCTCTTTTGGGATAGGGGATTTCAATTTTATTTTGATCGAAGATTGTTTTTACCTTGTCTGTTATGTAGGAAATCGTGTCCATACGTTTGCGTGCATCATTAATCCATACTCTCAATTGAAGATCTACCGATGAATCCCCGAAATTTCTGACCACTACTCTGGGCGCCGGGTCCTTTGCAATCCAGTCGGCCGAATCAGCTACGGATATTATTAAACGCTTGGCTTTTTCAATATTCGCGTCATATGCAATGCCGATATTTATCCGCACTCTGATTTTTGATGAAATAATAGTATAATTGACGATGTCCCGCTTCATGATCTCATTGTTGGGGATGATGATGACAATGTTGTCCGTGGTTTTGATTTTTGTTGCCCGCAAGCCGATATCTAAAATATCTCCCCAGGTGGCGCTGCCGGCAGGCGCACTCCAGACTTCGATGCGGTCGCCGATTTCAAAAGGCCGGTCGATAATCAGCAATATTCCGGCGATAATGTTTGACAAGGTATCTTTGGCGGCAAAACCGACGGCAATGCCGGCCACACCGGCCCCGGCAATAAAGGGCATCACATTAACCCCCAGTATGTCCAGGGCCAGGATAACAGCGGTAGCATAAATGATAGCGCCCAAAAATTTTTGCAGCAGGTCGAAAATTATATTATCAACCTTGGTTGTGGTCTGGTCTACTACCTTCTTCTCCAGATACGCCAGCACGATTAACATAAAATCATTGAGGGGCGCCGCCAGCAGGATAATCAGAAAGGCATGAAAGATTTTTTCCAGAATTAAAACATTAAAAAGCCTTATCAGATAAGTACCGGCTACAATGATGAGCCCATAGCAAATCGCTTTTTCAATCAGATTATAAACTTGGGCGTTTATTTGGATAAATTCTTGATTTTGTGTTTTTTTTCTAAACGAGGCAAGGATCCGTTTTAGAATGAACCAGACGACCAGGGAACCGGCGACGGCAAACAAGGCTTTGAGCACAACCTGAAGATAAGGCGGAGTCGTACCAAAAGCTGCCTGGAGTCGATCAAAAAAAGCAAAAAGGGTGTTCATAAGCATTTCTTTGTTGATGGTTTCTTAAAAAGTCAAAAAAAGACTTTTTAAAGAGTATTTGGTATTTAGTGTTTGGTGTTTAGTGATCTAACAAAATAGCATAAAAGTATTTATTTCAAGCAAAACACGAAATACTAAACACCAAACACCTGATGAATTCGACTTTTTACGAATTAATCGATGTTTATCGATATAAGACATTTTTGGCACTACAGTCAAGGCGTCCTTTTTAGCATTACTAATGGCGGTTTCACCAAAGATGCATGAAATCCGGGGCAACAAACAAATAACATATTGGATTTAAAGGTATATTAGATGTGCAGAGGGTTTTCGCGAATCCTGGATGTGCAAGTCGAAGATCCTGCGTCAGCGGGGAGATCGGTGCAGATCGAGTAAAATATCGTTAAATTTAGGTTTAAACAGCAACCAGTCTATCGAGGGCTAACCGCACGCGCTCAGAGGAATCAATACCTTTTTGAGACAGTACATTTTCGACTTCAGATAATTGACTTTGCAGTTGCGCCACCGTGAGTTCCAGGTTCTGGATGGTCTGGCCGGCATTAAACTCAGTGATGTCCATGGCTTCCCGCAGGTCATCAGCATCTTTAACCAGCTTTTTCATGTTTTTGATCCTCTGCAGTCGAAGCATTAATTCGTCAAAATTAATCGGTTTTTGGAGATAATCGACGGCTCCTTTTTGTATGGCTGCAACGGCATTATCCACTGAAGCGTAAGCAGTTATCAATATGACTTCCGTGCGGCTGTTTTTGGCTTTTGTGGCTTCCAAAACTCCGATGCCGTCCATCCCGCCAGGCATTTTCAGATCGGTGAGGATCACATCATAGTGGTTGTTAGAGATCAGGTCGAAAGCCTCAGTACCATTCCGTGCGGTTTTGATTTCATATTCCTCCGCTTTTAGTCTTTTTTCCAAAAGTAAAAGCGTAATCGGGTCGTCGTCAACGACCAGTATTTTGAGGTCTTTCATGGGTTACCTCCCATTTCCATTTAGTTCTTACTCCTTCAACTGGTAAAATATAGATTTTATGTATCTTTTGGGCTCAAAGCGGGGGCAAATGTCGGTCAAGGATTCGGTTGAGCCTATAATCAGATATCCGCCAGGTTCCAATATGTCGGCGATTTTGTTGAAGAGTTTTTTTCTGTCTTCTATGGTGAAGTAAATGGCTACATTTCTGCAAAACACAATGTCAAACTTGCCCAGACCGTTTAATGGCAGCAAAAGGTTCAGTTTTCTAAAAGACACAATGGCTCTGATATCATCTTTAATTTTCCAGTTATCACCATTTCGAGAAAAATGTTGCGATAATTTGTCCGCTTGAAGGCCGCGTTCAATTTCAAACTTATTATAGGAGCCGTAGCTGGCTTGGGCAATGGCGGCATCGGATATGTCTGTGCCCAGCAATTTTAGGTTATATTTTTTAAGGTCGGTCAAAAGTTCTTTCAATACAATGGCAATGCTGTAAACTTCCTGGCCGGTGGAGCAGGCCGCACTCCAGATACGGATTTGCGGGGGTAAAAAAGGAGACTTGGCAGTGCGCAGGTCTATAAGATCAGGAATGATTTTGTGCTGCAGCACATCGAAGGGACTGCTATCGCGAAAAAACAGGGTTTCATTGGTGGAAATGGCGTCAATGATTTTTCTTTCTATTACTTTGGAGGCGTCAGCTTTGGCTTTGCGGTACAGATCACTGTACGAGGAACAGCCGTTTTCTTTAACGAGGCTCTCCAGTCTGGTTTCCAAAAGATAAGCTTTGCTCTGATCCAAAAAGATACCGGATATGTCGTGTATATATTTAATGATGATTTGAAATTCATCGGGAGTGATCTTTTTCATTTGTTATTTGTCACTTGTCATTCGTCATTTGCTTGCCCCGTTGAATTCCAGCGCCAGCTGGACTATTCAACCGGGGTCATTCGTCATTAGCCCATCGTCATTCCCCATTTTTTATTGTCCAATGACCAGTGACTAATGACCAATGACCACTGACAAGGGACTAACGACCTACAGTTCTCACTATTTCTTCTGCAATCTTATCCAGTGGTGCAATAACATCAACGATACCGGCTTCAATTGGTTCTTTGGGCATACCGTAAACCACGCAGGTTGTTTCGTCCTGTGCCAGAATAGTCGCACCGTTGCGTTTCATCAATTTCAACCCAAGCAGACCGTCCGAGCCCATGCCGGTCATAATAACCCCTGTTGCCCGGCCCACATAGTGATGAGCTATGGATCGCATTAGATAGTCGACTGAAGGCTTGCAGCTGTTTTCCGGGGGGTCGTCCGTTATTTTGATAACCCTGGACTTGCCGTCAGCCGCAGCCACGACCTTCATCTGTTTTCCGCCGGGCGCTATAAGGGCAGTATCGGGTCTAAGCTGCTCACCGTTAACCGCTTCTCGGACTTCAAGGGAACATTTGGCGTTCAGGCTTGTGGCAAGAGACTGTGTGAAAACCGGGGGCATATGCTGGACAATTAAAATGGGTACCCCCAGTCCCGCTGGAATTTTGGGCATCATCTGTGTCAGAGCATTAGGCCCTCCCGTGGAGATGCCGATGGCCACGACCTCTGAGTTTCTTCTTTTACTGCCTGTGATCGCGCTCATACGCTGGACAATTTTTGCGGAGTCCTGTGGTTTTTTTGCGTCCGATTCGGCGGCAGAGGCAAGGGTTTTGCCTTGGCGGAGAATACTCTTTATCTCTTTGTGACGGGTAAAGGCCTTGATCATGGGAGCAATGGCGCTTTTTATGGCTTCGGTATTTTCAGAGATGCTGCCTTCTTGCGGTTTGGGGATAAAATCAAAAGCTCCCAGTTCCAGCGCTTTCATGGTCATCTCACCACCTTCCTGGGTGAGCGTACTGAGCACGATTGCCCCCACATTCAACGCTGCTTTTTTTATATGAGCCAGGACCTCAAGCCCATTCATTTCCGGCATTTCGATATCGAGGGTCAAAAGGTCCGGTTTCAGGGAGGCAATTTTGATTATGGCGGCCTTTCCATTATGAGCAGTGCCCACTACCTCCACATGGGGTAATTGAGCCATGACGTCACCTACGACTTTGCGGTAGATCACGGTGTCGTCTACGATCAGTATTTTTAGAGGGTTGTCATGTGTCATTTGTTATTCGTCAGCTGTCATTTGTAAAAAAAGAGCGCTTCGCTTGAAGAGCGCTGCGCTTGAGGATCGCTTCGCTTTAAGGAAAAAATCTTTTTAACGGCACCCCTCAAGGCCTTCAGGCCGCTCCTCAAACGAAGTGCTCCTCAAGTGCAGCACTCCTAAGGCCAATACTGGCTATTGTTCTTCTTCGAGAATCTCTTCAACATCCAGAATTCCAATCAATTGGTTTTGGGTTTTGAATACGCCTTTAAAAAATTTACCCTGAACACTGCCGATATTGGCCGGCGGCGGTTCCGATTTTGCACTGTTAACTCTGACCACATCACCGATGCGCTCCACCAGTAAGCCTATGGCTTCTTCTTTTGAATTAACAATAATATTGCGCGTGTTATCGTTCAACTCGGTTGAAGAGAGATCAAGCTTGATGCCAAGGTCAATAATGGTCACTATTTGTCCTCGCAGATTCAGGATGCCCAAGACATACTCAGGTGCCTGGGGCACTTTGGTCATTTCGATGAGTTTATTAATTTCCTGAATCTTTAGTATGTCCATCCCGCAGAGAGCATTACCCACATAGAAAGTGACAAGATCTATGTTCTGGTTGTCGGTTTGAGTTGCTGATATTTCTACCATGGTATAGCCTCAATTTCCTTAGTTAGTGTCCATCCATAAATGGTCTTTTTGCCCAATCTCTGCGTTATGCTCAAAAAATAATCCTC
>JAQYVG010000147.1 GCA_030145595.1 Desulfobacterales bacterium
ATATGCCTGTGGTTATTTTTTTCGCATGCCTTGATCTTGAACAAAAATCCTCATTTATGGATGGACACTAACTACAAAGATACGTAACGAATATCTAAACGGTGTGCGCCATTAGCGTTCCCACCAAACAGTATTTTGAAACCACCTATGCCGTAAAGCTGTCTTTTTTCAGGCCCTGAAAGCGTCGCAAATCACCATACCATTCCCACAAAAAGATATCCATGTGATCTCGGGCCTCAAGCAAGCGCAAAAAAAAATGGTGAGAGGTGTTAAATTATTAAAAATTTTAAATGAAATTCGTTTTTTCTTATGGACGCATTAGTGCCCAGGAAAGGTCAACAGAACAACCGATATGACGGAACAGCCCAGATATCAAACTCAGCCAATCTTTTGATCTCATCACCACGGTAGACGACCAATCCGCCGAGCCACTTTTTTTCAAGTTTGCGAGCAAGTTTTTGCATGGGACGGGTGTCCATTGCACTGATTGTCTTCCTCGATTTTATCTCCACACCGATTAATCCGTTACGAGTCTCAACCAGCAGATCCAACTCAAACCCCGAGCGGGTGCGATAGAAATAGAGGTTCACATCTTTTCTGACGGTTTTTATCCATTTGACCAGCTCGGCGACGATCATGGTCTCAAACAACTCTCCGGTTACTGTCTGACGAACACCGCTCAATCGGCGCAGCAGGCCGATATCCAACCAGTAAAGCTTCGGAGTCTTAACCAGTGTCGTTTTTCCGGTTTGTCGGGCACCGGTTAGAAGCACCAGTTGCTGTTGGCCCGGATCTGGAAGTACGCTTTGCAAAAACCGATATTTCTGTAAATATTCGCTCATAATCGTAAGAATTACAGCTTTATTTACGAAGTGTCAGGTCAAAAACCGGAAGGCCTTATGCTTAATTCTTTGTATATGTTAAAAGGGTATCAACACCGAACTACTATCTTAAAAATGTATATAAGTTGCATGTAAACCGAAAAAGTTACCCATTTCCCGGCCAGACCAGATCCTTTCCCGACTTTCCATAAATCAAAAGAAAAAACAGCAATTCCGACTCACCTCTTGATCCACGGATAATAAGGCTTCACCTTGAGATTGTCGTTAAACAATGAGGATTTTTCAGGATTCTAAAATAGGATTTGCTTGACTTGACAACCACGAATTATGATATTTGAATCATTAGTGGATACGGGGTGCCGGGAAGTTATCACGAAAACTAAAGGAGCATCATTTCTAATGATAAAAGCACAAACCATCGACACTTTGAAATCCTTTTATAATTTAATGGAACAAACCCGCGAAGTGCGGTTTGACATCGTAAACCAACTGTTAGCATTTAATTCGGCCCCAAAAGGCCAATACAACGCACTGCAATCGGCTCTCAGGTCTCTTGAAATGTGCTTGAAAGAGGAACACAAAGCCACCTTCAAAATCGATGGATCAGAAGATATTGATGTTGATCTAACTTATGAAATAACAGAGCTAAAAAAGGATATCTATTATCTTGAAAACGGCGAAGATAAATTTATGTCCTATCTTGAATCAGTGCACCCTAATTTTTCATCACATGTGCAAAACGGTGTAGCATTATTGAAGGGGAAGCATTTCAACTGTTTTATTACAGACAGAGACGGGACAACCAACAATTATTGCGGTCGTTACCGCTCCTCTGTACAATCGATTTACAATGCTGTTTTTGTAACCCGCTTTGCTAAAAATGCTGCATCCAATCCCATTATAATCACCTCGGCCCCACTGAAAGACATCGGCATTGTAAATGTGAGCACCATCCCTGACAAGGTCATCGTTTACGCAGCTTCCAAAGGTCGGGAGTTCATCGATCTTGCGGGTACACGCAAAAATTACCCTATCGACGATCAAAAGCAACAGCTCATTGGCCGTCTTAATCAAGAGCTGAGTCAACTGATCAAAGATCCCGCCTACGAAAAGTTTTCCATGATCGGCTCCGGTTTGCAGTTAAAATTCGGTCAAACAACGATTGCGCGGCAGGATATTAACGGCGCAATTCCAGAAGACAAATCCAATACATTTTTAGCATTGGTTAAAAACATTGTAAAAAAACTGGATCCGGCCGGAGAAAATTTCAGGATCGAAGATACCGGCCTGGATATCGAGATTATACTCACTATTTCAGATGAAAAAGCCGGTTTGAAGGATTTTGATAAGGCCGATGCCGTCAAATACCTGGATAAAGAATTAAACCTTGGCATGGGAAAAGGCCCGCATCTAATTTGCGGGGACACCGGATCGGATGTCCCCATGCTGGAAGCGGCTATGGAAAAAACTGCCGATACCTGGTCTGTTTTCGTAACCCGAAATCCGGAATTGGCTGAACGCGTAAAAGCCGTTTGTCCGAATGCGCTGACCGTGCCGGAACCTGATATGCTTATATCGATATTAAACCAGCTGGCAATACCTATGTGATAACACTGCTGTCCGGTTTAAATTTTAAATAATCTTACAAAGCATATAAATTATACAGGATATGATTGTTTTCGATCGGGATCGACTTGAAATCGACTCCTTTTAAATTCGATAGCTCACCGCCCATTCGCTTCGCTCATTAGAGCCGCAGAGAACGCTGAGGTTATTTATTTTATTGTTTTCCGTTGACCCCGCTTTTAGCGGGACAGGGACGCCGGAAAACAATAAGAAACAGGCCCTGCGGGCATCTGGAGTCAAAAAATATCGCGTAGCGATTGATTTTTTTCTTTTGCCGTCCTCTCAACGGCAAAAGAAAAGTATCTTTTCTTTGCGCTCTTTGCGTCTTTGCGGTGAAAAGGAAAACGAAATCAAATTACATAAATCTACACATTTGAAGCAGAAACGAAAGGTGGGAGCATGGCTTTGAAAAAATTCAACGGTGTAATCTTGGATTTAGACGGTGTGGTCACAGGGACAGCCCGCGTGCATGGCCTGGCATGGGAGAGCATGTTTAACGATTATTTGAAGATGGCTGCCGAACGCGACGGCACACCCTTTATCCCCTTTGATCGCGAAAAAGATTATTTGGAATATGTTGACGGCAAACCCCGCATGGATGGCGTGAAAAGTTTTTTGGAATCAAGAGGCATCCATTTACCTTTCGGCGATTTCGAGGATCCACCCGATAAAGAAACCATTTGCGGGCTGGGAAATCGGAAAAATAAGGACTTTCAAAAAGTACTTCGAAAAGAAGGGCCTGATGTTTTTGATTCCACAATTGCTTTCATTAAACAGTGTAAACGACAGAAGATTAAAATCGGCGTGGCCTCATCAAGTCAAAATTGTAAGCTGATCCTTGAGTTGGGTAAGCTTACAAAATATTTTGAAACCCGGGTTTGCGGAATCGTCTCCCGCGAATTGAATTTGAAAGGAAAACCGGACCCGGACATTTTTGTAATCGCAGCCCAGCGGCTGGGACTAAAACCGGGTGAGTGTGTGGTTGTGGAAGATGCAATTTCCGGGGTGCAGGCCGGCAAAAATGGGAACTTCGGACTCACTTTGGGCATTGCCCGGGAAATTGAAGGCGAAACGCTGATTCAAAACGGCGCGGATCTTGTTGTTAGCGACATGGCGGAAATCTCGTTAGCTCAAATCAACGAGTGGTTTGAAAGCGGCATCGAAGCAGATGGATGGAATCTCACTTATGATGCCTTTGATCCTGCGGATGAAAAACTTCGGGAAACATTGACCACTGTCGGCAATGGTTATTTGGGCGTCCGCGGAAGCTATGAAGGAGAAAATGCTTCCAACGATTGTTATCCGGGTACTTATATCGCCGGCATGTACAACAAGTTGGCCACCATGGTGGGCGGCAAAAACATTTACAACAACGATTTTGTAAATTGCCCTAACTGGACATTGGTCGAATTTGCCATTGGCAACTCAGATTACAATAGCCCCCTAAAAATGAATATCCTTAGCTATAAGCACAATTTGAACATGAAAGAAGGGGTGATGGAACGCACCATGGTGTGTAAAGACGGCGTGGGAAGAATTACCCGCATCCATAGCCTTCGTGTCGCATCCATGGCCGATCCACATCTGTGCGCCGTCAAATTCGATATTACGCCGATAAATTACAGTGCAACCATTCGGATTCGGTCCGCCATTGACGGTACGATCATCAATGATAATGTCCCCAGATACCGGCAGCTCAACTCAAAACATTTAGCCCCGGTGTCAGCGGGCAAAACTCAAAACGGAATCTATTTGCACGTTCAAACAAACCGATCCAAATATCAAATTGTGATGAGTGCCAAAACCACGATGTATGCAGGCAGCCAATCCATTCGACCGGCCAAAACGATTACCCGTAAAAAAGCGTACATTGCCGAAAATATAACCTTGGACGCCCGGGAGAACACAACCTATTCCATAGAGAAACTTGTCAGTATTTTTACATCTCTCGATGAAGGGGTTGCCGATCCTTTCAAAGCCGGCACACGCGCACTGGCAAGCATAAAATCCTTTACAGATGTCTTGCGGCCGAATGTTCACGCCTGGGCCAACATTTGGAAAAAAGCGGACATTCAAATCGATGGTGACCGCTTCATGCAAAAGGTGACCCGGCTGCACATCTATCATCTTATGGTTGCCGCATCGCCCCATAACATAAATATCGATGCCGGAATAACCGCCCGCGGGCTTCATGGAGAAGCCTACCGGGGGCATGTATTCTGGGATGAACTCTACATCCTGCCGTTTTACAACCTTCGATTTCCACAGACCTCCAAAGCATTGCTCATGTATCGCTACAGACGTTTGGACGGCGCGCGCCAATATGCCAAAGAGCATGGTTACCAAGGTGCCATGTATCCCTGGCAAACGGCTGACGGCGGCGATGAAGAAACACAAATCGTTCACTATAACCCCAATGACGATACCTGGGGGCCGGACTTGAGTAGTCGTCAACGCCACGTTTCTATTGCGATCTTTCTAAATACCTGGCGGTATTGGGTTGATACCAAAGATAAGAATTTTTTGAAGCAATACGGTGCTGAATTAATGCTGGACATCGCCAGATTCTGGGCAAGCATAAGCCGACTTGATGAAAACACAGGCAAATACTCCATTGAGGGTGTGATGGGGCCGGATGAGTTTCACGAAAAATTGCCGCATTCAGACGCCCCTGGCCTAAAAGACAATGCCTATACGAACATCATGGTGGTATGGCTTCTGGAGAGAGCTCTCCAAGTCGTTGCAGAGCTGCCTGCCAAAACGCTTAATCGATTAAATCAAAAAATTGGATTCAAGATTTCAGAGACCGACAAATGGAATGATATCTGTCACAAAATGAATGTGATGATAACCGCTGACAGCATTATCAGCCAGTTTGACGGATATATGGACCTAAAGGAGTTGAATTGGAACCATTACAGAAAAAAATACGGCAACATTCATCGAATGGATCGTATTTTAAAGTCAGAAAATAAATCTCCTAACGATTATAAGCTGGCAAAACAGGCCGACACCCTGATGACCTTTTATGTTCTGCCCCCGGAGGAGGTGGCCCGTATACTGAACAAACTGGGTTATTCAGTGGATGATCCCATCAGATTGATGCAAAAAAACTACGAATATTATGAGCAGCGAACCAGCCATGGATCGACATTGAGCAAGGTGGTGCATGCGGTGATCTCCAGCTATATGGAAACCCAAGACACCGCCTGGGAATGGTTTACGGAAGCCATGATATCTGATATTTATGACACCCAGGGTGGAACAACGCCTGAGGGTATTCATTGCGGCGTAATGGCCGGTACCGTGGATGTCGTGACACGTTATTTTGCAGGAATCGATTTCTCAAAAGCTGTCCCGGAAATCAACCCTCATCTTCCCGGGCACTGGCAAACCTTAGCAATGAAGGTCTGCCATCAAAATATTTGGTACGATGTTGAATTATCACATAATAAAATAACTCTTACCGTAAGCGGCAGAATTAATGCACCCCAGCCGATAAAAATTAAGGGGAAAACCGTGAGGCTTTCGCCGGGTAAACCGCGGACAGTGAGATTAGGAAAGTAAAAGTGCCAAATTACATTTATCAGTATATTTTCGAAAATTATTTAGCGCCGGACAAAACACCACGAAAAGTTCAATATGCGCCGGGAATTGATTTTGTATTAGCTGTATCCGGGGCCGCCGCTTCCGGAAAAACCACTTTTTGCCAAGGTATGATCAACTATTTGGCCAAGCAAAAAATGGGTGTTGTCCATGTGCCTTTAGACGGCTATCTTTTGGATCGTAAAACTCGCAACCAAAAAAAACTGAGCGGGTACGATCCGAGGTCCTCCGATCTTCCAAAAATGATTGATGATATGAAGATGTTTATTTATGAGGGCAATTCGATTGACTTGCCGATATACAACCATAAGAACGGAAACCACAAGACGCCCCGTCGTATTGAACCTGCTCGAATGGTCATTTTAGATGGTATCATGTCGCTGCAATACGAATTGCGTGAACGATTCACCAATTTAAATATCTTTTTTACCAGCGACGACATAGTCATACGGGGATTGAGATTGCTGGTGGACATGGAAGAGCGCGGCTATTCCGTATTTGAAGCGCTGGCCCATTCCGATGAAGAATTTACGCATTACAATGAATGGGTCCATCCTCAAATTACTTTCGCGCACATAAAAATTTGGATCGGAAAAAATCGCGAGCTCTCTGTCATACCAAAATAGGTCAGGGCAAATAAATAGATCAAACATTGATGAATTCGTAACAAGTCGAATTCATCACGTTTTAGGTTATTGTTTTACGATTATTTGCAAATACTTAATACTTAAAACGTTCGTAAAAAGGAAGTTTTTACTTTTTACGAAACCATCAAGGTGTTGCCTTCCTGATTAATCTATAAAAAAAAAGCTAAGATGCAAAGCCGCCCTTACGTTGGGTGAGGGACTTAGCTTATAGCTTAACGTTAGAAATGCCTTGACAAAGACGGGTTACACAGTATTACAAAGGTTTACCATCCGATTGAATTGAGAGTACCCGCCAAAAAAGCGAAGCAAATAGTATGATGGAAAAACCAGTATGCGTAAAGAATATAGTTTTAGTGGTCATATTAATCTCTTTTTTTCAAGTTAAGGGAGGATTTCACAATGGCAGTTAAAGTATTTATTGAGCGGGTAACACCGGAAAGCAAGGCCGCAGCGTTAAAGCCTCTTTTGAAAAAGCTGAGGAATCTTGCCATGAGCCAACCTGGCTATATTTCAGGAGAAACATTCAAGAGAATCGACAGACCCGGCGAGAATCTGGTCATCAGCACATGGCAATCTATGGATGACTGGCGAACATGGGTACTTAGCGAAGAAAGAGGCGAGACCCAGGAAAAAATAGATTATTTACTTGGAGAAAAAACCGAGTACAAAATCTATTCCTATGATTAAGCAACGAGATTATCAACGTTAACGCGCAAAGAATTCTTTCATTTTTTCTCTCTGTCGTTAACTCGACAGCAAGATTTCGGTGGATGCAGTGGAGCTGCCGCGGAGAGTCAACGCCATCCTGCCCAAAGAGCTAGATGGATTGAATCTTCGGCCATAAGTCGAAAAGAGAAAAGCACGTCAGTGCTTTAATCGTTGCATTTGCTACCGTCTCGTTCACGGAGCGGGGCGGTTTTAGACAGAAATAGACTCGCTTTGCATATTCAACTGATGAATCTGAACCTAAAAGCCTCAATCTGAAAAGATGAAAGGAATAAAATAATGGGAGTCATCGAAGATAAAATCAAGGATCTCAAGGAGCGCGAAGCCAAGATTCTGCAGATGGGCGGTGAGAAGGGCGTTACCAGACAGCGTGATCAAGGCAAGCTGAACGCCCGGGAGCGGTTGGATGTTTTGTTCGATCCGGGAACGTTTCGAGAAATAGATATGTTTGTCAGCCACCGTTGTGTACAATTCGGCATGGAAAAGGTCGAGGTGGCTTCCGACGGTGTTGTTACCGGTCATGGCCTTGTGGAAGGAAGGCCGGTCTTTGCGTTTGCCCAGGATTTTACGGCCAGGGCCGGCACCTTGGGCGAAATGCATTCAAAGAAAATCTGTAAGATCATGGATCTGGCATTAAAGGCCGGGGTTCCGTTTGTCGGTATGAACGATTCCGGCGGTGCCAGGATCCAGGAAGGGGTTGACGCCCTTTCAGGGTACGGGCAGATTTTTTATCGCAACTCGTCTGCTTCGGGAGTCATACCGCAGATTTCGGCGATCATGGGACCCACGGCCGGAGGGGCGGTCTATTCTCCGGCCATGACCGACTGGGTGTTTATGGTCAAAAACACCAGCTATATGTTCATCACCGGTCCGGACGTTATCAAGTCGGTTACCGGTGAAGAGATCACCTTTGAAGAGTTAGGCGGCGCCATGACCCATAATGAGAAAAGCGGGGTGGCGCATTTTGCCTGTGAGAATGATGAAGATGCCATCAACCGGATCAAAATGCTGCTTTCGTACCTGCCGTCCAACAACATGGAAGATCCTCCCTTGAAGGAAACATCTGATCCTTCAGACAGGACAGATGAGGAGCTAAATTTTTTGGTTCCTGATGATCCCAATAAGCCCTATGATATTAGGAAGATCATAAGCGAAGTTTTGGATGACAAGTATTTCT
>JAQYVG010000148.1 GCA_030145595.1 Desulfobacterales bacterium
TGTCAGATTTCATATTTTACTCACATCAATTTAATTTTTTATTACATACACACTATCGCTGTTGATTGTCAACTGCTATCAGATTCGTAATCGTTCAGCCACAAAGACACGAAGACGCCAAAGATTATAATACTAATTTAAATTGTCCGCTTGGTTTTATTGGTTTAATTAGTTTTATTTGTTAACAAACCAATTTAACCGGGGTGCCTTTCAGCCGTCGCAGCTACTTTGGCGAAGTCGGCAGCTACTATGCGAAATCGGCTTGTGGCTTAGTGGCTGAACTGTTACGATTTTATTTTGAAAAATGAATGTTTCTTGACAGATGCTGAATTAAATCATATGAATATAAATTCGTTGAGCCCTCCCATCTTCGTAAATACAACTCATACTAAAGAAATGGGCTCTGATGACCGCACAAAAATCGATTAAAGCTATTGTTTGCGTTTTTTTGTTTATCTTACTGGCAATCCTGGCCTCGGAAGGACTCTCAGCCCTATCAAAAGTAAAAGCAACAGGTAAAAATCATGCGCTCATTATCGGAATCAACAACTACAAAAACTGGACTAAATTACAAAGTCCTGCAAAAGATGCTGTAGCGATTGCCGACGTTCTGGTCCAAAAATATAATTTCAGAAAGTCCAATATCACTCTTTTGACCGATAATTCCAAAGAAAAACCGACCCTGATAAATATTCTCACCAGCCTGGGGAAATACACCAGCGAGCTCACCGAAAAAGACAATCTTTTTGTATTTTTCTCCGGGCAAAGCACGGAAGACGAAAAGGGTGAAACGTACTGGATTCCCATTGACGGCAAGAAAAAATCAAAATTTACATGGTTGAAGCATTCGGCTCTTATCGAAGAGTTTTTTGTTTCTGAAACTTTCAAAGCCAAGAACCTGTTGATCATCACCGACACCCCCTTTAAACGCAAACTTATCAGAAGATATGAGAATCCCGTAACGCTGGACAATCTACGCTATGAGGAAAAGATTTTAGAAGCAGCATCCAGAAATTCCCGGGAAGTCATTGCTTTCGGCGACCAGCACTGGCCTGGAAGCAATAATACAAACGGAATGGGCCTTTTTGCATATTATATACATAAATTATTATTGGAAAACGACTTTGAGATTATCGATTTTGAAAATCTTATTTTTCTTTTTGATGATGCCGTCCCATTTACCATCGCCAAAATCGCAGGGACAAAGTTGCAGGCCGGCCGGCTGAAGACACCCTCGGCCAAAAAAGGGCAGTTTGTTTTAGCCAGGCTGGCACCTTCGCCGGTTGTCGACATCATAGATGCGGTTGTAACCCCGGAAAAGGGCTACCCGGGTGACAAGTTCACGGTAGCAGCCAAAACCAATGGAGCGGCCAGCGAAGTTTACCTCGAAGTTAACGGCAAGAAGCATTTCATGCAGGGAGCCGGCACCGAGTGGCAATACAGCCTGAAAATCGACAAGCTGGGGAAGACCCCATTCATAGTAGCTGCAATCAACCCCAATGACATTGAAGGTAAACTTCGCAAAGGGCGCATTACGACAATAAAACCGCGGGCACCGGTCGTCAATGTAAAGCAAGTAAGCATAGATCCCAAGAAGGGCTTTGGAGGAGACAAGTATCGTTTCACGGCTACGACAGAGACTCCGGCCACCGGCGTCTATTTGATTGTCAAGGACAAACGCTTTAAAATGAGTGGTTCCGGCACCAGCTGGACTCTGGCTCAAAATATCGATCATATAGGAACCGTTAATTTCTCCGCAGTCTCAACGAATGTAGATGGAGTCGAAGGCCGTTCCAAAGACGGAACTATTTTACTGGAAGCCGGCATCAGCAACGTGATTGCAATCAAACCGAAGCCTGAAACCGGCTATGCCGGCGAAGAGTTTATGATCAGCGTCAAGACCGACCGGATTGCCGCCGGCGTCTCCCTTAAAATGGACGGCAAGGTTTATCCCATGGAAGGCTCCGGCAGCAGCTGGTATTACAAAAAACTGATCCCTGATATCGGAACCAAACAATTCACTGTAATAGCCAAAAACATCAAAGGTCAAACCGGCAGTTCCCTCGGCGGAAAAATAGTGACCAAGAAAAGCCCGCTGCCCATACCTGACGTTGCCGCGGTCGACGTCAGTGTCGTCAGCCCCGGCAAAGGATACACCGGAGACAGCTTTGCCATCAAGGCCAACACCTCGGCACCTTCAGATAAGGTCTATGTTGATATCGACGGCAAGCAGTTTGCCATGAAAGGTACCGGTACCCAATGGAATTACGTGGCCCGGATCGACAAACTGGGCCTCAGCAAGTACAGCGTAACTGCCAGAAACAAAGACGGGGTTCAGGGACAGCCCAAAACCGGTGAGATAAAAACCACCAAAGAACCCGCTCTGCAGGTCAATGTCATCACGGCGGCGGTCAGCCCCAAAACAGGAGATTTGCAAAAGAGATTTACATTCTCTGCCAAGACCGACAGGCCTGCTAAGGCAGTATCTATTATGATCGGTAAAAAGCGTTACGGCATGACCGGCAAAGGGACCGAATGGCAACTGAGCAAAAAAATAGATCAAACCGGAACCATAGATTTTACAGTAGTTGCCAGAAATGAAGATAACACCGAAGGCGGCTTTAAAACCGCCGCAGTCAAGGTTGTCAAACAACGCTTCAAAAAGAATGCCGATGGAACAATAACCGACAACCTTACCGGCAAAACCAGAAATCGCTTTGCAGATAACAAGGACGGGACCGTCACCGATCTGCTCACCAGTATCATGTGGATGCAGAAGCCCAAACAGATTGCCGAGACATATGAAGATGCCGTCGAATTCTGCCGCGACCTTAAATACAAAGGCTTGTCCGGATGGAGACTGCCGACGATTTCCGAATTGAAAAAAATTTCCGACAAAAAGCAACAGAACCCGGCTTTGCCCTTGAACAACCCTTTTATCGGAGTGCTCACTCATCTGGGCTATTGGTCGAAAACAAAACATAAGTTCGGCCCCAAATATGTTTATAAGATGGACCTGTGGTTCGGTAGGGTCGGATACCAGAAAAAGGAAGATAATGCCATTGTCTGGCCGGTTCGATACGCTGAAATATCTGAAACGGGGTAACAATTCAGTTTTATTGGTTAAATTGGTCATATAAAAACGACCGCTGCGCTTGAAGAGCGCTTCGCTTTAGGATCGCTTTGCTTAAGGGGAAAAAGGACTGAGCGCTTCGCTTGAGGAGCACTGCGTTTGAGGAGTGGCCTGGCGGCCTTGAGGGATATTGATAAAAATACTTTTTTTCTCAAGCGACGCGTTCTTCAAGCATAGCACTCCAATGACAAATGACTTTTGCATACTATAACCTTAGTGGCTTAATGACTTTGTGGCTATAAAAACAGAAGAAAGAAAATCATGCTTTCCGTAACAATTGGATCAGCATCGCACATCGGAATGGAAAAAGCCGAAAACCAGGACTATTGCTCCTATCATATACCCGCAAGCGGTGCTGAAAGCAAAAAAGGAACCCTGCTGGCGTTAGCCGACGGCATGGGAGGCATGGGAGGGGGATCCCTGGCTTCAAGAATTGCTGTTGATTCGCTCATGGAAACATATTATAATGATAAATCTGATAATGTGATGGAATCATTGACCAAGGCGTTTCTCAAAGCCAACAAGCAGGTCATAGACAAAGGCGCAGAACACGTTGAAACCGCCAGGATGGGCTCTACCCTTACTGCGGTGGTTATTACAAAAAACAAAATGTATTACTCCCACGTGGGAGACAGCCGGGGTTATCTTCTTTACGGAAACGAAATCACCCAGTTTACCGAAGACCATTCCTATGTAACAAGTATGGTCAAGGCCGGCGTTATTACCGCAGAAGAAGCCGAGACGCATCCTGATCGGCATGTCATTACCAAAGCCATCGGCCTTAAGGCCGAGCTGACAGTCGATGCAGCCCCGATCGACCGGCATCTTGAAAAGAATTTGTATATACTGCTGTGCTGTGACGGCCTGCATGGTGTTGTTTCCGATGAAATCATTGTCAGTACCCTAAACGAATACCGGGAACCTGATGTTGTGGCTGAAAAGCTGGTGGACAAAGCCAATGAAAACGGCGGACCTGATAATATCACCGTTCTGATTGCGAGAATAGACAAGGTTGATTTGATTTCGAGCGTCACAAACAGACTTTTAGATCTTGTGAGGTAATTAAAAATGATCAACGAACAATTGGGTGACTATCTGATTACCAAGTCGCTGGGAAAAGGAGGCTTCGGCAGTGTCTGGGAAGCTACGTCCGAGGACGGCTCTACGGTGGCCCTGAAAGTCCTCAATCCCCAGGTTCTGGAAAACTCAAAAGTCGTACGCAAGTTTTTTCACGAAGCAATGATCCTGGCCAAACTGGATCATCCCAATATATGCAGGCTCATGGAATTTTTTCCAGATGGAGAAAACTACTGTATTGTCATGGAATACGTCAAGGGCGTTGAATTAAAAAAACTTATCGCCCAGCGCCAAGGTCCCCTGCCCTTTGACCCGGCCTACAATATCGCCACACATTGCCTGGATGCCTTTCAGTACGCCCATAAAAACGGAATTTTGCACCGCGATATCAAGCCGGCCAACATTATGATCAACGAGGATCATGTTCCCAAAATCATGGATTTCGGGATCGCCAAAATGGGCACGACGGCCTCCCACGATACCGCCGCCAGTATGCTGTCAATTCATTACGTTCCCCCGGAACGCTTTGACAGGGGCACGGAAATCGACGTCCGCGCCGATATCTATTCCCTGGCCCTGGTGTTCTACGAGATGTTTGCCGGCCGCAGACCCTTTAGCGCCACTGAAACGTCCCAGATTATGTTCAGCCACATGAACGAAATCCCGGATCCCCCTAATAAGTACGCCAAACATCTGCCGGCTGAAATCAGCCAGGCTATTGCCAAGGCCCTTGAAAAGGATCCTGACGATCGTTTTAGTGATTTTGCGGAATTCAGCCGGGCCATGCAGATCGATGAGGCTACTCACGATGATGTCACCATGATCTTCGATGAAACTCTTTTGGATCCGGTCCTTGATATCGAAGCCGCCAAAGAAATAGAAGTTGTGGACGATGTCGTCGCTGTAAAAAAGAAGTCTCCCATGGGGTTGATCGCTGCAGTTTTGGCTGTTTTGGTGATCGCCGGAGCCGCCGCTGTCTATATTCTCAACGGGAATAATGGACCGCCGCCGCCGCCACCGGAAGAAATCGAAATCGGGGTGAAAAACAGTAAAGATTTTTATGAAATCATTTATCCCGGCGACGAAAGTGTCATGGTACTGATCAAAAATGGTGAATTCACCATGGGCTCGGATAATTACTCGGCTGAAAAACCGCCACAGAAAATATACATGGACAAATACTACATTGATAAATACCTGGTCTCCAATCAGCAATATCAAAAATTCGTCGAGTCTACCCAGTATGTAACAGATGCTGAAAAAGAAGGTAGTGGATTGGTGAGAATCGGCCGGCGCTGGAAAAAAATACCGGAAGCCAGCTGGAAAAAACCGGATGGATTGACAGAGATCGAAGGCAATGAAGATCACCCGGTGTCCCAGGTTTCCTATAACGACGCCTCAAGTTATTGCCAATGGACCGGCAAGGACCTGCCTACAGAGGCCCAGTGGGAAAAGGCCGCCCGGGGCCCTGACGGCAACGAATACCCCTGGGGCGGCTCGGAGCCGGATGATACTACGGCTAACTATGATAATATCATCGGCGCTACCACACCGATAACCGAATACGATAAAGGCCAGAGCCATTACGGCCTGCAAGACATGGGCGGCAACGTGTATCAATGGATTAAAGACTGGTATGCAACCGGCGAAAGGGCCGCTAAAAATCCCGTTGGACCGGAAACAGGGGAGGAGCACGTCATCAAAGGAGGGTCCTTTATGGAAGGCTCCGAAAGTCTGCGATCAGCCAACCGGGACCGTTATCCGGTCAATTACAGCAGCTTTCTGTTCGGTTTCCGCTGCGCGGCCAAATATCCACTTCCCGATGATAAACTGGAAGTGATGAAAAAATTATCAACCGAAAAATTGGGAGCCAAAGAATAACGGTCAGCCTCTTAGGCACAAAGAGGCATGAAAATATCTTCTTTAAATCAACCGCAGACGAACGCTGACAAACGCTGACACATACCTTTTGTTCGGCCGACCCCCGTGAAAGGCAATGCTTTTTTTCACGGGGGTCGGCAGAGAAAATGGTCTGCGTTAATCTGCGTGGGTCTGCGGCTATTTTCATATAAAGAATTAAATTTAGAACTGCATCAATATTAGAAAAGGATAAAAACGAAATGAGAAATAAGAAGCTGTTAGTGATTGCAGGCTGTATTGTATTGGCGTTGGTATGGTGCACATCTTCGTATGCAGCCGACAAGGTAGGATATATTAACTTGCAGAGACTGGTTAATGAGTCCAAGATGGGTAAAGATGCCAAGGCCGATATCCAGAAAATGCGTCAAACAAAACAGGCGATTCTTAACAAAAAACTGTCTGATATTAACGAACTGAGAGACTTTATTAATAAAAAGGGCGACAAACTGACTGCCCGTGATCGGCGCGATAAAGTCGAACTGCTTCAAAAGATGTACAAGGAGTATCAGCGACTGGTGGCCGATGCCAAGGAAGATATTACCCGTGAAGACCGGCAACTTGTTGCCATCATACTGGAAAAAGCTAACGATATCCTGAAAAAGGTGGCAAAAAAGAAAAAATACACCATTATCTTGAAAGATCCCAAGACCATCGGTTACCTGGATCCCGATGTCGATATCACCGATCTGGTCCTAAAGGAGCTCAACAAGAAATAATAATAAAATCGCGGAGCGATTTTATAAAACGTCCCGCTTCAAGCGGAACTCAGAAACAAAAGGGGTTTGTCTAAAAGCAAACCCCTTTATTATTTGTGGAGCAATAAAATCGCGTTACGATTTTATTTTTCATTTGAATTCATCACGCGCTGTCCCGTCCTGCCATGGCGGGAAATTCAAATTTAGAGACTGGCCAGAATCCGCAGATCTTGCTCCTCGTGCCCGTTCGGTAATAACGAAAGCTGTGGGATGGTTCCCGTCAAGCTGTTGCTGTGCAACAAAGTCGGTCCGTCAGTCCAATTCCTTACATTAAAATCACCTGGGTTCAGCAGCCATGCTCCTTCAAAGAATTCCTCCTCTTCTTCCATATCTATAAACAGCTCAATAGGCGGTGAAATCCAAAAAGAGGCCTGTCTAGCGATCGCCGCCAGCAATTCAATAAAATCATAACGACCTGATTCAGTTGCCAGTGCTGCCAGCGCACCTTCAATTTCAGCTAGTTCTCCAGCAACAAATGTAAAGATTCCTTCAATGATGACTACTCCCGGCGCAGAAATGTTTCCAGAATCGGGAACAGTAGTGAGCGCGGCGCCCGGAGTTATAATACCTGAAATGCCGGCTGAATTTTCGCTGAGCAACTCCATGTAGAAATTACTGGGACCAGCGTCGACAGTAACAGAAGCAGTTATACCAATTGTATCAGCTTTTATCGTTACATTTCCACCCGTAATGGAACCGTCATTAATGGTGCCGCCGGCTATAAGCTTAGCAGCACCGCTTCCAGCATCAACCACACCCAGCAACAGGTCATCTGTCTCATTAATTCCTATACTGGTTCCCTCGGCGTTAAGGGTGGCGACCGCTATCTCCAGATTATTGCCATCATCCAGAACGGGAATGGCAGAACTGCCACTGATGCCGATACTGCCGAAATCGGCTTTCAGAGTGAGCGTCCCATTCGCTGCATCCACATCCAGGCTGTTATCGGTATCGCCGTCGAGAATGGAACCGCCCGTGCTCTCTATTTTCACGGCCAGGGCAGAATCGTTCGTGGTTTTAACACCACCGCCAAAAGTTATATCACCTGCAGCTTTAATATCGATCAGCTTACTGCCGGCATCAATCAAGGCCCCGCTTGATATAAAGAATGCAGCACCTGAATCTAAATCCATATCACCGTCACCGGTAGTCATAGACGCTCCAATCGTCACAGCTCCGGTGTGATTGATGGTAATGTCGCCGCTTGTCGCAGTAATGCTTCCACCGGTATTATTAAAGGTGGTTCCTGCACTGCTGAATCTATTATTAGCCGTCACAGCACCGTTAAGGTCAACAGCTCCGCCGTCGGTAATCGAAACCTCATCGGCATCGATTGTAGAGTTAGCCGTAACACCACCCGAAGCGCTGTTTATCGTCAGATCTCCAAGCTTCGTACCGCCTGCAACACCTACAGCACCACTAAATGTAACGCTGCCGGTTCCGGCAGTGAGGCTCAACGCTTGGGCTCCGGTTTCAGTCCCGTTTAACGTTCCACCGAAACTAATATTACCTACTCCCGAATCACCGGTATTCAGTTCCACATTCCTGGTAAGGGTCACATTAGTACTAAATCTGATGTCTTTATTTGCAGTGGTAATGCCAGCACCCGTTGATACAAGACCCGCTCCGTTCTGAGTAAAAGCACCGTCCAGGGTC
>JAQYVG010000149.1 GCA_030145595.1 Desulfobacterales bacterium
ATATTCAGCCAATATGAGAGATACAGGTATTTTGGTGTTCAAATTCCTTCCCCTGCATAATTTTTTACTTTGTAACATTATTACTTGCTGATTATGATATTAATGAATAGCATTATTATAAAATATATTTAATATTAGGTGGATATGAGGAAAAGATGCAAGTTATAT
The DNA here is from genome assembly GCA_030145595.1 of Desulfobacterales bacterium. GTDB lineage: Bacteria > Desulfobacterota > Desulfobacteria > Desulfobacterales > UBA11574 > Desulfatibia_A. The sequence goes on from JAQYVG010000149.1 coordinate 169, forward strand.
GCCAGGAGATGCCGGTTGGATGCTAAAATTTCGACATATTCCAGAGTAAAATTATCGCAGAAATTGCTCCGATGTTAATGTTCCGAAATTGTTTAACTTGTAGGTAGTTGTCGATATTATTTTGAATTATCGGGGGAAGGAAATCCGGCCGGCCTAATGTCTCGAGTAGGACCTCAATAAAAATTATAAACATAAAAATTCAATGTCTTCTGTCAAAATCACAACACCGATCGAAACCATCCACCGGTCCTAAATATAGCGATTATTCACTCGAAGATGAAAAATTTGAAGGCAACTTTCTGACTTCGAATCCTGTGCGGTTTATGGATGAAAAAAGGGCCATTAAGGAAAATCCGGGTCTTGCGCTTGGCGGCGTAACTTATGGGTGGCTGTCAGCGACGTTTGCGTCCATAGATATTCTGGCCGCACCCGGGTTTGGCCAAGAGATCACCATCCCGATTTTGATGGTGAGCGCCGGATCGGACAAGATCGTTTCCCTTGAAGCTCAAAAATCGATCTGCGCCCGGCTGAATCAATGCCGGTCCATGGTTATTCCGGAAGCACGCCACGAAATCCTCAAAGAGACGGATGCTGTCCGGTCGATCTTCTGGGATGAATTCGACAAGTTTACAGCCGGCCCGGATAGGTCTGAACGGCAATAACGCGCCTTGTTGAATTGCACAGCGAGCACTAAGCCTGCCCTTCATCTCTTCTATCGATTCCATTTCTTCTATCCGGCTCGGTGTATCCAGGATCATGAAACTGTCTGCGGTCTTCCTCGGAACGCTGCATCATTGAGGTGTAGTGAATGAGGAATTCATCCAACTGAGATTGCTGATCGTCTGTCAATGCGCCAAATTGCATGCTTCGCTGCCATATTTTTTCAGACCCGAAAAGGAATTTGCCGGCTATTTTATGATCCGTAACGGTTTTGACCGGAATTTGGTCAAGATAAAAGCCAGCGTCTGATATGAACAAATCTATTTCGGCAGACTTTTTTAAACGCTTCCCTTTGTAAGTGACTGCAAGGCCCTCTTCACTCATATTAATAATTTGGCCCATTACAGTAGGCTTATAACTTAGCACAGTGAAGGCACCGTCTTTAACCTCAAATCGTTTGCGCTTCCTTTTGTCATCGGTTTTTTCCTTCTTTTCCATGATATACCTCCTTAAAGGTAACTACTTAGTGCTCAAGTCTATTTATGAATGGGCACTATTTAGTAATTCAAGTTTCGCACCCTGATTTAAATCAAAATTCTTAGCGCCCAAGGGTTGGATGATATTTTTTAAAAGGCAAAATATAAATAGAGCGTTTTCACTTTGTTGACGGCGCCTGGACATAAAATATCATTTTATCATACGGAATAGAATACAAAACTTCGACAAACGCTGCCGTTGCGCCTGGCCTGGTTGGATTGTGAGAACTTAACTTTTTGCGCAGTTGTCGAGGTATTTTACCTTTTAAAAAACACCATACAACCTTTACGAGTAAAGAGCGTCATTAAAGTATGGGGTGCGAAACTTGAGTTATTAAATAATGCCACGGTAATAAAATCAAGTCAAGATAAGTGCGTACAGGAGAGCAAGTCGGTCAGAGTTAATCGTTGGTTTTTTGTCTTACAAAAAGAAAGTCGCCGCCCTCGTGGCCGGCATAGAACATATTCGAATATTCCGGTGTTTGCGGAGCGTTTAAAATTACGGGACGGCGCAGTTCGTTGAACAGCCGAGTGCCTTCAAGGATGCCGTTGTTTTTTTCAAGCACATCGAGAAAGGCTTTTGTAAAAACCGAATGCCCTTGAATGCCGTCGTCCAGCACGTTCTAGAGTCCGCATGATGTCAAGACAACCCTTGTTCGTATATTTACTATGCGGCGGAAGTATTTCTTGGAATACCCGTTGAAATGCATTCTACCATTGATAATAAAGACAAAGCGACCTGTCGGGTCGTCTTGTCGGGTCGAAGCCGGAGGCGAAGCCTGAAGCCGAAGGCGAAGCCTGAAGCGCCTTCCACATTCGACGTTCGACGTTGAACGTTCGATGTTCAAATTGTTGCATCTGAAATTACGGCTAAACTTTCATATCACGTTGAAATTACGTGTACAGGTCAGGAATCTGAATTTACAAATTTCCGGCCAGTTTCAGATGACTTTTATTAATGGTAAGATGAAATTCGGGGTGGATGTACTCATGGTGTTTTACCTGGAAGGGGACATATACCAGCAGAAAACGCTTTGGTGTGATGGTGATCTCCTCTATTTGGGGTAAAAAATTCCTCTGGGGTTTTACAAAGCCGGCCAGGTTAATTTTCAGGCTTTCAAGGGCTTCTTCGATGGGCAGTGTCACCGGATAAAGCCTGGCATCAGGAAATTCACCGACCAGCTTTTGCTGAGGTTGGGAAAGAGTTATGTTGCGTGTAAGGCGTATAAAAACCCCGGGCCGGACTTTGAATGCCAGGGCCCAAAAATAGAATTCAATCTCGCTGTGGTTTGATTGAACTGCTTTCGGCAGATTGGCGATCTTTACCAGATCCGCATACGACTGGAGTGCTACCCCTGCTGTTTCCGCCTTAATGCGCCAGAACGGCAGATAGATAATATCATCTCCATCTGCCGGGATGTGTGCAAAGTTGAGCGGCTTGAACTTGTTTTTGGCGGGCCTCCAGGCCGAGTTGCAGTTACTGCAGTTGAGTACCAGTGCTTCGCGGTCGCCGTCTAAATCCCATCCGCATGTCGGGCACATGGCCGGGATAAACCGGGTTTTCCAGTTCGGAGTACTGCCCGGCAGGCTCTCAGCATCGAAATCATCCGGCAGCGCCGGCGAAATTGCCTGGTTGAGTACGGCGTCATAAACCTTGTCTTTTACATAAAAAGGGGAATAAATCATGCTGAGGGTCTCACCGATGTGGGTTTGGTGAAATACCCGCCCGGCCAGGGATGTGCTGAAGCGGCGCGTAAAAATCTGCATCACTTCTTCAAAGGGCTGAGTCGGTTTTAAAAATCGCCCGGGGGTCTCCGGGGCTACAAACTTGAGCTTCAGAGCCTGGCTGCGCAAGCCCACGGAAACGGGAAAGTACCTCGAATCCACGGCCTGGTGGCTGGCATCCAAAAATCTGTGCTTGATTTCATTTTCAACACAGGAAAAAAGCATCCCTTTAAAGCGCCAGTAGGGGAAGTAAAGCAGCTTTTTATTTTTAGGAGCAGCCTCGGGCAGCATATAGCGAAAGAAATTGTGCTGCAGCAGATAGGATTTTACCCGGCAGAACTCGCAGGAAAACATGCGGTCGGTTTCTATGAGGGTTGCCGGTGCTCCGCATTGCGGGCACTGATGTTGAATCAGTAAATCGATGCTATTCTCCTATAAGTTTCCATCCAGAATCCGTAATCAATCTTTTAAACCCGCAACTCGCAACTCGCAACTCGCAACGACCCAATTGAGTTTACCTCAATTGGGGTATTAAATCTTTTCCCCGCACAGATTACAAAACATGGAATCGGGTTCGTTCTCGTTGCCGCATTGCGCGCAGAACTTGGGCGTCTGTTTTTCCTCAGCCGGCTGGCCGCAGCGTGAACAAAATTTGGCACTGGGGGTCAGATTTTTCCCGCATTGGGAGCACTGGCTGAAAACGAGCTGCTGGTGTCCACACAGGGGACAGAACTTTGCGTTTTGGGGGATGGCGCTTTGGCAATCCGGACAGGCAATGGTTTCCGCGGTCGCGGGTTGCTGAGGGGCGCTTTGCTGGCCGGAAAAATATTGGGAAAACATGGCCGGCATCATCAAGCCCATCCCCATGCCCATCCCCGGGCCGGCTCCGGCCTCGGATTCAGAAGCTTTTTCCATAGCCATGGCCGCTTTCATCTGCATCAGTTTGTTCATGTCCTGAAAAACACCCATGCGGCTGCGGTCGTCGATAGCCTGCTGCACTTCCGCTGGTGGGGTGATGGCATTGATAAACAGCTGGGGCAGGCCCAGTCCAAAACGGGTGAAATCTTCCTGGAGGCGTTTGACCAGTCCTTCGGAAAGCTCGTCGTATTTGGCTGGAAGGTTCAGGATCGAGTCGATGGTTTCCCCCATGTAATCGTTGAACCTGGAGACGATGACCCGGTTAAGATATTCTTCAATCTCTTCTGTGGTGTACATACCCTGGGTGCCTACCAGACTGTTGATGAACAATACGGGCTGCATTACTTGCAGGTTGAACACCCCAAAGGCCCTGAGCCGGACCAGGCCCAGCTCAGAGTCTTTAAAGGCTACCGGATCCCGGGTTCCCCATTTCAGGTTCGTAAATACCTTTAAATTGACAAAATAGACTTCCGCACGCAAGGGGCTGCTGAGCCCCCATGGCAAGCTTAGTATTTTTGTCAGAATAGGTATGTTGGCGGTTTTGAGAGTGTGGCGGCCCGGCCCGAAAGCGTCTAAAGCCTTGCCCTGATAAAAAAAGACTCCGGCCTGGCTGTCTCTTAACGTAAGCTGGGCGCCGTATTTGATTTCTCCGGAACCTTTTTGCGGGAGACGGTGCACAAGCTCTTTGCCCGTATCGTCGAACCATTCTAAATTTTCCAAAAAAACTATATTGTTAGTGCCCATTTTAGGTGCCTCCTTTTAATCAACAGATTTCACAGATTACAATTAATAGTTAAATAGAATTATATTGAAACAATTCCGGAAAATCAACGCATGAGTGAAATATATATAGAGTCTTGAGGGTGATAAGTCCAACTAATCCGGTTAAATGGCGGCATACCGGATTGAACATATTTTCCGGGTCGCGCATTTTGCCCCGGCATGAAAAATCCATGGAGAAAAAGATCCTCTTGTGGCGGACAAGTCCTCAAGTACCTGGGCCTGTGGGATGTGAGAGGATTTTGGTACGCCTGGCAGGACTCGAACCTGCGGCCTACGGATTAGAAGTCCGTTGCTCTATCCAGCTGAGCTACAGGCGCATAGATTGTGAACGTTTTAGGTGTCAGGTTTAAATGAGCGATATATTTTATATCCTACCCGCTTTTGCCAAATTTGTCGAGGCAATATGTCTTAAATCAAACAGCTTTAATTTGTCAATACCCGGCTTGCCTTTCAGTCCGGCTTTTTGCAGAATTACCTAATAGCTGTCCCGATCGAAAGTATTTCTATGCATTACCATTTTACTTTCTCTAAATTCCATGCGGTTTTACAAACAATTATCTCCTAAAAGCAACATGTTTTCAATAGGTTGAAGGATAAACGAGGCGCAAAATAGAATTATTTGACGCTTGTTGATAAATAAGATATGTTTTACAAAGAATGTTAATAAGCAATAGCGAGCATATTCCCCGTCCCGCCTTTAGTCCTGATGCCGGCGGGGCAGGGAGCTTTAATTCTTTAAGATGACCGATACAAGATTCAGGAAGTGACTTTTATTCAATATCAAGATGAGCAAAAACAAAAAAAAGCCAAAACAGAAATCTAAAAAGCTGAAAACGAAAAGCGCTGCTAAAAATGCAGATAATATTTCAGCACCGCCGCGCTCTTCTTCGTCAGATAGTGCCCTTGTTAAGTTTGATCCGCTTCAGCGGTACCTTGTGGAAATAAGCAAGTACAAACTTCTTACCAGGGAGCAAGAAATAGAACTTGGCAAAAAAGTTCGTGAGGAAGCCGACTCCGAAGCAGCCTATGTAATGGTTACCGCCAATCTCAGACTTGTAGTAAAGATTGCACTGGAATTCCAGCGAGTTTGGATGCAGAATCTTTTAGATCTGATTCAGGAAGGCAATATTGGGCTTATGCAGGCCGTTAACAAATTTGATCCATATAAAAACGTTAAATTTTCGTACTACGCCTCCTTCTGGATAAAGGCCTATATCCTTAAATTCATTATGGACAACTGGCGTCTTGTGAAAATCGGAACGACCCAGGGGCAGCGAAAACTCTTTTTTAAACTGAAAAAGGAAAAGCAAAAGCTGATTGACGAGGGTTTTGATCCCAAGCCCAAGCTGCTCTCCGAACGATTAGGTGTTTCCGAGCGTGAAATCGTGGATATGGACCAGCGGCTTGACGGTTGGGATGTTTCCTTGGATGCGCCTTTGAAAGACGATTCAGATACTGAAAGGATCGAGTTTTTAGGAGCTGATGTAGAATCCACGGAAGATCAGGTAGCCAAAAAGGAGATGGAGGCACTTTTACACAACAAAATTTCCGAATTCAAAAAAATGATGACATCCAGAGAACTTGATATATTCGAGCAGCGTATTTTTTCGGATAGCCCGGCAACATTGCAGGAAATTGGCGACCGTTACAGTATTTCACGGGAGCGTGTCCGTCAGGTGGAAAAAAATATCATCAAAAAGATGAGAGAATTTTTCAAGCGCGAAATACCGGATTTTGATATGTATGAAGGCGTAGGTATGCCTGATTAACGTTGCATTAATATGTTATAGGGAATACTCGACCTGGAGAAAAAATTAGAGTCACGATATGGGATAATAAAACAATGAAAAATATTTTATTAAAACTGACCACTGGTTTGATGGTCATTTTCTTTTTTTACGGGTGTGGTGCTCATCGCCGCCCTGTGCCGACGGCGACAGAAAAGCAGGATGGTGTCACAGAAGATATTAATGAAGTTGAAAACCAGTATTACTACTTTACTGAGGCGCAGTTTTACCGAAAAAAGGGCAATCTGGATAAAGCCATTCACTATATGCAGAAAGCCGTTGATAAAGCTCCTGAGTCTTCATATTTGCAAAAAGAGCTTGCGTTACTTTATTTGCAGCAGAAAAACAACTTAAAAGCTTTGAATATTATCGAGCAGATATTGGAAACAGATCCGGGCTATATCCCCGCACTGATCATATACGGCAGAATAAATCAGAGCTTGAAACACATTGATGATGCCAAAAAAGCATATGAAAAAGTTATCGCTATTGACCCCCGGCAGCAAAATGTTTATCTGGTTCTGGGCAGAATTTATATGGAAGAAAGCGATCTGAATAGGGCTTTAAAGATATATGAACAGCTGGTTAAAACCTTTCCCGGATCATATGCCGGCCATTTTTTTATCGGGAAGATTTATGCTAAACAGGGCAAGGTGCTTGAGGCGGAAAAAATGTTGCTCAAGACTTTGGAAATTAAGCCGGATTTAGACGAACCTCGTTTTGAGCTGTTAAAACTTTATAAAACTCAGGGTAAAGACGAAAAGGTTCTGCAACTATACAAAGAAATTTTGGAAATGAACCCTCGCAACATAGCAACTGCCATGGAGCTGGGTTATTATTATCATCAAAAGGGTATGAAAAAGGATGCAGCAAAAATCTTTAAAGACCTTGGGGAAAGGAGCCTGACAGATAATAAAGTTGTCAGAACGGTTGTTCAGATTTATTTGGAACCAAAAAAATACGATGCCGCCATCACTGTCCTTAAAGGGATGTTAAAAGGTGCCCCCGATAGTTCAGGTCTGCACTATGTTACCGGAATTGCCTTTGACGGCAAAAAAAATATAAAGATGGCCATTATCCATTTTAAAAAGGTGATGCCGAATTCCCGTTTTTACAAAGAGTCGGCGGTTCATATCGCCTTTCTGTATCAACAACAGGGAAAAACCCGGGAGGCGATAAGTTTTTTAAATAATGTTATTAAAGAGATATCCAACGATGCCGAATTAATGCTTTACATGGGCTCGTTTTATGAAGAGACCGAGGAGTTCGAAAAGGCTGAAGCTATTCTGATAAAAGGACTTGAGGTAGATTCTGAAAACACCAAACTTCATTTCAGACTGGGTGTTGTTTATGACAAATTGGGCCGGAAAGACGATTCTATAGCAAAAATGAAAACAGTTATAAGTCTTGATCCTAAAAATGCAAATGCATTGAATTATCTCGGCTATACCTATGCAGACATGGGGCAGAACCTTGATGAGGCCGAGCGTCTGATTAAAGAGGCCTTAAAGCATAAGCCGGATGACGGCTATATAACAGACAGCCTGGGTTGGGTGTATTATAAAAAAGGCCTTTTCAGTAAAGCGGTGACACTCCTGGAAAAGGCGGTCAGCTTGGAACCCGAAGATCCGATTATACTGGAGCACCTTGGAGATGCCTACCTCAAGGTTAATCAAAATAAAAAAGCGCTTAAGTTTTACAAACGATCCCTGAAGAACAAAAAGGATGATAATGATAAGGCCGCCCTTGAAAAGAAAATTAAGGCCTTGAAAGGCAAATAGTAATACCCCAACCCGGATGAACCGGCTTCCGGCTCCGCTTCCAGCCCGTAGGGCTTACAGGCCGGAGGGTAGAGCCTACGCCTCGGAGAGAACCAAATTGAATATTGACTTGACTATTGATGATTTGTAAAATCGCTTCGCTCTGTCATTTTTACTTGTCT
>JAQYVG010000014.1 GCA_030145595.1 Desulfobacterales bacterium
CGCAAAAATAACTTCGCAGAATTGGCGCTCAGATTTGGTACAGGTTTGGCTGATCCGAGAGAGCAAAACCACAGGAAGCGGTGGGGGGAATCGAATACAATTATTCTACGTCAATTTCTTCATCTAAATAGGCTTTTACAGTTTTTAAGTGGTATATTAAAAATAACACAATTAAAATTCCAACAATAATTGCGGCCCATTTCTTCACCAGATCTATCTGGACGTACTGATCGATATGTTTTATAAGATTATTACCGATCAGGGCATATATGAGAATTGAGCTCAAAGTCCCGCTAAATACGATTAGAAAATTATTAATCGCCTTGTAATTGAGAAGATATCCAATAATCGATCCAATGACCGGGCCGGTCATGAAAAATGGAAGCATTACGAACAAGAAAAGTCCTATAGCCCCATATTTTTTAATATTAGTTTTTTGATCTTGCGCAGCAAGTTCAGCCTGCCTCGCCGCGCTGCGAAATAATTTCTGCTGGATGATATTCCGCATAATTAAAACCACCATACCATAGGCAATAAGGACAATAACAACTTCAAGAAAAAAATTGTATGAGATCGTATAGAAAAGAGAAATGTCAGCAGAAAGGCATGCCGCAATACCCAGGGCTCTCCCTCCCATTATATGAACAATTGCCGTAGAAGATAGAATTTTATAAAGACCGAAATTTGTAAAAAGAAGATACAATAAATATAAACAGGTTAAGAAGGATAAAATCAGCCCTATTAATAAAATCTTAACTTCTGCCAGATCAAAGCGATTTCTAACGAGAGACACTAATTTTTTTAATCCTTTATAGCCCAAGGAAAAAAGTTTTTTTAAATATATCATAATGACTCAAAAGTCAGCCTCTGGCTGAGTGCATATTTTCTCGTACAAAAGAAATTTTTAAGGCGACAGAAACCGCTTATACTGTTTTATTTAAGGGATTGTCAATTATTTACACTCTTTTTTTAAATTGATATTGAACCGCTTCATCCGGTTCCAGACGGTGACCCGGGATACACCCAGGATCCGGGCCGCTTCGGATTGGTTTCCTCCTGCTTTTTCCAGAGCCTCGACAAGCTGTTTCTTCTTGATTTCTTTATGATTATTGGGCGTTTTCTTGACTCCTGGCAGGAACTTTTTCGCTTGAAAAATTGCCGGCGGCAAATGGTGCGGCTGGATCAGGTCCTCCTGGCAGGTGACAAAGCTATATTCAAAGGCACTCTTTAGTTCTCTTACATTTCCCGGCCAGGAATGTTCCATCAATGTGTCCATGGCGTCACTACTAATGCCTTGAATGTTCTTACCACCTTTGAGTTGAATTCTCCTGAAGAAAGACTCTGCCAGGATGGGAATGTCCTCCGCCCTTTCTCTCAATGGGGGTACGGTAATCGGAATAACATTGATTCTGTAGAAAAGATCTTTCCTGAAAGCACCTTGATCGACGAGCTGCATCAGGTCTTTATTGGTGGCTGAAATTATGCGTACATCAATGTGAATGGGTTTATTGTCGCCCACCCGTTCGACAACTTTTTCCTCCAGTACCCGCAGTAGTTTTACCTGGGTCGAAAGCGGCAAATCACCGATTTCATCAAGAAAAATATCTCCATTTTTAGCGGCCTCGAAGCGTCCTTCCCGGTTATGGTAAGCCCCGGTAAACGCCCCTTTAACATGCCCGAACAGTTCACTCTCTAACAAAGATTCGGTCAGGGCCGCACAGTTGACCTTTACAAAGGGGTTGCGTTTGCGTTTACCAACGTCGTGAATGGCTTTACTTATCAACTCTTTACCCGTGCCGCTTTCACCGAATATAATTACCGGAGCATCCGATTGGGCAGCATTGTTAATCAGGTCAAATACTTCTTGCATGAGAGCAGAAGCGCCGAGGATTCCATGGAAACTGTCTTCTGCCTGAAGCTGGCGCCGGAAGGCTTCGATTTGAGTATCCTTTACAATTATTTCGGTTATATCCGTCATGGTTTCCACGGCACCCAGAACCTTGCCCTCGGCATCATGGAGCAAAGAGGCATTTTTAAGGACATGAATATTGCTGCCGTCTTTTTTCGTCAAAAGGCATTTACGCATCTCAACAGTTCCGTCCCTAAATAATTTACACCAGTGCTCTCCTTTGTTTTCACGGACGATTTCACAGATATTGCAGTCCAATACCAAACAGGGTTTCCCAATCAATGCTGATCTTGTATATCCCGTTATTTTCTCAAGGCCTTTATTCACTGAAACTATAGTTCCCTGTATATCCACGATCATCACGCCATCCTGGATCGTATCTACTACCGTCTTCCAATATTGGTTTAAATCCTGTTCAAACATTAGAGCATCTCCTGTTAAAATTTAACATGTGTTAAGTTTTGTCCTTTAACACTTTAACACTTTAGGGGCAAGAATAAATTGTTAAAACAGGAGGACAGGAAGGGGATAGAAGATACAAGCTATTAGTTACGCACAGTTATCGCTCATTTAAACAATTTCTATCTTTTGTGCGGAGACTTGTATCGGTTGGCACCGGCTTTGCAATATTAGTGATGAAAATGAAAAGAGGTGCTCGTTTGGAATCTAAAAAAAATCATGTTCTCGATCTTCGAGGAATTATCGCTCCGGTGACATTCCTTAAAGTGACCCAGCTCTTAAGAAGGATGAGACCCGGTGAAAAACTGGAAATTCTGGGTAAAGATCCGGATACGCGCACGCAACTTTCTCAGGTTTTACATACATTCCATTATCGGCTGTTGGATATCAAAGAAGAAAGCTCTTTTTACCGTATCCGTTTAATGAAAGAAAAAATAGAATAAACAAAGGAGGGAAACATGACTGATCTAGACTTAAATGCGATTGAAGTGTCCAACACCGTAGATGCCAGGGGCAGTGCTTGCCCGGGACCGCTTTTGGAAGCCAAAAAAGGGATTGGCAAAGTGAGGGTGGGAGAGATTCTGGAAATATATTCCAGTGATGCCGGTACCCTTAAAGACATTCCGGTCTGGGCTAAAAAAGTGGGCCATGAATATCTGGGGACTCTTAAAGCGGACGGTTATGACAAACTTTTTGTCAAAAGAAACAAATAGGCGTGATGATATGGCAATCCAGGGAAAAGAGGGCAAGATTTTGATTCTGGCCACTGAAACCTGTGCCTATCCCGGCGCTGACTCCGTTGGACAGGCTCATTCGAGCTACCCAACGAACACTTATATTTTAAGAGTCAGATCACCTGTGATGTTTCCGGAACAGTTTTATCTGGATTGTTTTGCAAAAGGGATCAGCGGCATCATCATCATGTCCTGTGGTGAAGAGTGCCCGTATGAAGGGGCCTACCACGCTCTGGCCAAGCGCGTGGACCGGGTATATCAACTGATGAAAGCGCAGGAGCTGGATATTCGACGACTGCGCCTGACTGCTATCTGTACGGTATGCAACCGGGCCTTTCTCAAAGAGGTGAATCAGATGAACGAGGTGGTTGGTGAGCTGGGACCACCTTAGCCCGAATTTCTCATGAAGAATTTATTTTGGCTATAAAATAAAGAGCAACTGATGACCATTGACATGTAAACTGGAGGAATGCATGGACGCCATTCTAGAACTCGATTTCGACGCCCTGATTGTCGGCGGCGGCATTGCCGGCCTTCAAGCCGCACTGGATCTTGCGGATCAGGATTATCAGGTGGCCGTGGTGGAGAAAGACACATCGATCGGGGGAAAAATGATCAGACTTTCCAAGGTATTTCCCACCCTCGATTGTTCAAGTTGTATTACTACGCCTAAAATGGCCGCGGCCGCGCATCATGAAAATATCACCATCTTCACTTATTGCGATTTGAAGTCTCTGGAAAGTGAGGGTCTGGTTTTAACAGCTTCCATAACCCAGCGTCCCCGCTACGTGAATCCGGACAAATGCATCGGCTGCCGCCTGTGCGAGTATCACTGCCCGGTATATGTCGCGGATAAAGAGGAGGGCGGCTTTTCGGCCCGCAAAGCTGCTTATATCCCCTTTTCCAACGCCATTCCCCAGATTGCACTGATAGACGTTGAAAACTGCATGCTCTGCGGGAAGTGTGCAAAGGTCTGCCCGACCCAGGCGGTGGATTATTTTCAGGAGCCTGAAAACTTCACCATCAGGGCCAAAACAGCAGTTTTGGCCACCGGTTTCGAGCTGACCCCCGTTGAAAACAAGCAGCAATACGGCAACGGAGAAATACCGAACGTAATCACTTCTTTGCAAATGGAAAGACTGCTGGCACCACATGGACCCTATAACCGGGTTCTGCGGCCCTCGGACGGAATGGAACCGGATGCCGTCGCTTTTATTCAATGTGCCGGTTCCCGGGATAAAAGCATGGGGATTTCCTATTGTTCGCGCGTGTGCTGCATGTATGCCATCAAGCAGGCCATGCTGCTGTCCGGTTCCCTGCCGCTGGCGGACATTACCGTTTATTATATGGACATACGTGCTTTTGGCAAAGGTTACGAGCAATTTTACCAGAATGCCAAGGCCATGGGGATAGAATTTGTCAAAGGCAAAGTAGCCACGATCGATGCGGGCGCAAACGATAGTGTAACGTTGCGTTATGAAGATCAGAACGGTGAAGGAGTAACTTCAGCGAACCATGATATGGTGGCGCTATCGCTGGGCATGATTCCAGGCTGGAATCCGGAAGGTACTTGTCCGGTATCGACAGCTGCGGATCGTTTCATTCAGACTATCCGGCCGAAAATTGCACCGACCCGAACCGATATGGAGGGTGTTTTTGTGGCCGGCGCCGCTGCCGGCCCCAAGGACATTGTGGATACGATCACCGAAGCCGGCGCCGCGGCCATGGAGGCGGCCAAATATATGACCGCCATGGAAACCGCCCGCAAAGCCGTGGCGTAATGTTGATGAATTCGTAAAAAGTCGAATTCATCAAGTGTTTGGTTTTTAGTGTTTTGTGTTTTGTTTGAAATATATGCTGATATACCAAATTTTTAGATTTCTAAACACGAAACACTCTCGTAAGGAAATGTATTGATGACGGATAAAAAGACAGACAAAGAAACGATCCCCGCAAAGGGTAAGGTCGGCGTATACATTTGTTACTGCGGCGGAAATATCTCCGATCATGTGGAGGTCGAGAAGGTCCGTGAAAGCATGGAAAAGATTCCCGGAGTGGAGGTTGCCCGGACAGATATGTTCATGTGCAGCGATCCCGGTCAGGAAATGATCATGCAAGATCTCAAAAGCGGCACTGTCGACCGGGTCGTAGTGGCCTCCTGTGCCCCCAGCCTGCATGAAACTACTTTCCGCAGCGCCATATCCAGAGCCGGAGCAAATCCTTATATCTACGAACATGCCAACATTCGCGAACAAGTGAGCTGGGTGCACCACGGGGATCAGGCAACAGACAAGGCCATCCGCTTGGTAGCGGCGGCGACGGCCAAGGCCGAAGGCCTCAAACCTCTTGAGCCGATCCGGATGGAAGCCCGGCAGCACGTCACGGTTATCGGCGGCGGAATTGCCGGCCTGCGTACAGCCAAAGACCTGGCCGACTGCGGGGTTGCAGTGGCGCTGATTGAAAAATCTCCCTTTCTCGGCGGGCAGATTGCGCAGTTGGAACGCCTTGCACCGACCGGCGACCCGGCTGCTGACATCGTTACCGAACTTGCCGGCGAGGTATTGGGGGATCCTGGCATTACCGTCCACACCTGCAGCCTTGTCGAAACCTTTAACGGCTATGTGGGCAACTTTACGCTGGGGGTAAAAAAACGGCCGCCGGACACTGATTGCGAAAAATTGTCGTCATTGAATCCGTCCGGCAGAACTCCCGGTGAATTCATTCCATTTAAAGGGTTTTATCCGGAATCGGTAGCGGCTCGTGCTGAAGAACTTAGCATTGAAACCGGTGTGGTTGTCCTGGCAACCGGCTTCAAATCTTACACCCCTCGCCGGGGAGAATACGGTTATGCTGAATTCCCTGAAGTGATTACGCTGCCGGAGTTAATTCGGATTATGGCTGAAAACAAAACAACGGACAACTGCCTGGAAATAAACGGCAGACAGGTTCGCAGCATGGCCATGATTCACTGTGTCGGCAGTCGCCAGATCCCGGGCATACACCCGGAAGATGAGTCGGGCAACTTCAACGAGTACTGTTCCCGCACCTGTTGTTCCGCCACACTCGATACGGCCGGCACCATACGGCAGAGCTACCCCGGAACCCGAATTTTCGAATTATATCGGGATATTCGAACCTACGGCCGGGGCCAGGAAGAACTCTATGAGCAGGCGGCCAAAAACAAGGTGGTTTTTCTGCGCTTTGAAGCCGATGAATCCCCGGAGGTGATTCGCAGCAACGACCACGACGACTTCCCCTTGCGGGTCAAGGTAAAGGATGTCTTGACGTTTGGCGAAGAAGTCGAAGTGCCGGTGGACCTGGTGGTGCTGGCCACCGGAATGGAGCCCAACAACGTGTCTGAACTGGTCGATATGATGAAACTACCCGTGGGGCCGGACCGCTTTCTGCTGGAGGTCCATCCCAAATTGCGGCCCGTGGAGCTGCCTGTAGGTGGAATTCTGCTGGCCGGTACCTGTCAGGCGCCCATGGATGTGGGGGAAGCCTGCAGCGCTGCAGCCGCTGCCGCCGTTAAGGCCGCCGTCCTGCTCGGACGCGGTTATGTGGAACTCGATCCCTTTGTGGCGGAAGTGGACCTTGAAAAGTGCCGGGGCACCGGGGCCTGCGTGGAAGCTTGTTTAAACGAAGGTGCGCTGAACCTGGTGGAGATGGAAGTGGATGGTGAAATGGTTCAAAGGGCGCAGGTCACATCGGCCCTGTGTTGGGGGTGCGGTGCCTGCGTAGCCGTTTGCTCTGAAAACGCCATCGATATCAACGGATGGACCCTGAAACAATATGAAGCCATGGTCGATATAATCGTTGCAGATGAAGCGACGGCATAATCCTTATTTTCATAAGCCAGTAACTTTATTTATTCCAAGCAATTACCTGTTTAAATAACGTGGCTTTGCCGGAGAGGATCTCAAATGAGTCAGACGGAGAAGCAAAAGAAAGAACAAAAGGCTGCCATGAAAAGGCTTCGCCAGGAGCGCAAACAGAAAATCAAAGATATTGCCGCTACAGTGAAAACGCAAAAAGAAGCCGTTAAAGCCATCAAAGAGCAATTGCAAAATCATGGTGGCACCGTGCCGCAAATTGCCCGGGAGACGGGGATTTCAGCGGATAAGGTGCTGTGGTACATCGCTGCTTTGAAGAAATACGGAGAAATTAGTGAAGCTGAAAAGGACGGCGGTTATTTTCGGTACATTTTGAGCGAAGGGTCCCCGGAGGAAATTTTCAACGGCCAACCGGATGGATCGCAGGACACAAAATGAAAATTAAATATTGTTTAGATTTTTTTGCCGCAAAAAACGAGAAATCCGAAATTACGGGCTTGGGAGAGTAGGTATGGCGTTAGTAAATCCTAATTTTGCCGAAGAGATGGAACGTTTTGGGGCGGATGCCGCGCTGGAATGCTTTAACTGCGGTACCTGTGCCGCCATTTGCCCCTTGATTTACGAACATTTTCCGCGCAAGATGATCCGTTATCTCCAGTTGGGGGCCAAGGATCGTATCATGGAAAATGCCAGCGAGCTCTGGCGCTGCCTGCACTGCGGACTCTGCACTCAAACCTGCCCGCGAGAGGCCGATCCCGGAGAAATCATTTTGGGGTTAAAACGCTTTGCTGTAGCCAACTGGAGGAGGTCCTGAAATGTACAGTCCCAGGGATATGATTGATATTATTGCTGCCAATGTCCGCAAAACACGCAATCCCTTCGGCATGCCGAAGTTTTTATGCAACCGATGGTGGCAAGATGCAAGCATGCCCGCTGAAGGCGACGCGCTGCTGTTTACCGGATTGATGTACCAGTTTGTGCCCTACATCGAAAAATCGACCCGCTACCTGGAGCAATTTGAAGACACCCCCTGGGCGGACTATGTGCGTTACGCCAAATATGTGCCCAATTATCTGGCGGGAATGGGTCTGGCCCTGCTGACACCGGCTAAGGAGAAGAAGAGATTCAACGCTATTCTCCAAAACATCACCAAAATTCTTGCCAAATCTAAGGTCGATTTCTTTTACCGTTCGGAGTTGGATGAATACAGCGGCATTTTGTTATACGATCTTGGGGATCAGGAAAGCTTTGTCCGGCATGCCGAATTTGTGGCCGCCAAGCTCAAAAGGGCCGGGGTCAAAACCCTCATTACGGTAGATCCCCATACTACCTATGCTTTGAAAGTCCTCTATCCCAAGTACACGGGCCAAAGCTTTGAAGTGAAGACCTATTTTGAACTGGTCAATTTCACCTCAAACAATGGCTATAAGAGGGTCACGCTTCACGACCCTTGTTTTTATGGAAGGTATTTGGAACTGTCGGATGTCCCCACTAAAGTTCTTGCCAATTTAGGCATTGAATGCGTGCCGGTGAGAAATTCGGGACTTTTTACCAGTTGCTGCGGCGGGCCGGCGGAGTCTATTTCTCCCAAGCTTTCCAAAGAAGTTCTCCATCGACGGACCGAAGAATTGCAATCTGCCGGGGCACCTATCATCGCCATGTGCCCCATCTGTTTGGGACACCTGGAAAAGTCAGGAGCACAAGTCGAGGATCTGTCGTCGCTGATCGCTCGATGTGCAGCGTGAGGTTTTACCAGTGGTGATAGATTTTTCATTTTACTTTTACTTTTTAACCCATGAAAGGAGACAATCATTATGACTGAAAAAGAAGAAAAAATCCTGTATATCTGTACAAATGCCGGAGAAGATCCGGAGAAAGCGGCTATGCCCTTTGTGATGGCCAATGCCGCTATGAGCATGGACATAAAGACAACGATTGCGTTGCAGGGAAACGGTGTCTATCTGGCCCAAAAAGGATACGTTGATACCATGTTGCCTGCCGGCGGTTTTCCGCCTGTTAAAAAACTGCTTCAAGATTTCATGGAACAGGGCGGAAACTTGCTGGTTTGTGTACCCTGCATCAAGGAACGCAACATCGATGAAGCCGAAGACATGATAGACGGGGCCCAAACAACAGCTGCCGGGACGTTGACTGTCGAGGCCCTCGAATCCGATGCTGTGTTTGTGTACTAAAACCGGGTTGTGGGTTGCGGGTTCCGGGTACCGATTCTAAATACGCAATCTATACATACCGAACGCGCAACTCACAACTTGTAGTATACCCGTAGAAGAGACCTTTGCAAATTACACACAACTGCGAGCCTAAAGGCATAGGCCGCAAGCATAAAACCTAAAAACTGCATGAAAATTTTTGAAAAGAAAATTATTTTTTATAATAATAGTTAGTTAGCGTAATTTCAAGGCGGTTCCGGACGCACTTTATTGCTGTGTGTCGACTTGTCTAAATTTTTCAAAATTTTTCACCCTTCGGGATTACCGCTTTCACCGCATCTGCTTTGTTGCAGGGCATTCGCGGTAAATTACTACAGCTTCACGCCCTGCGCCTTGCAGCTGCAGCGAAATCGGCAATTGCAGATTTTAGGTAAAACATTTAAGAGAACAAAGGAGAGTGAGCTATGAATGAAAATAAGTCTGTTTCCCTAATGGAGGTGGATCGTGTTGAAATTCTCACCCTTATCGACAACTACGTTGATATTCTTTTGCCGGCAACGGATATCGTGACACGCCCGCCTTTGGCTAAAGAGGGGAATATTTTGGCGGACACCCTTTTGGCGGAGCACGGACTCTCGCTGCTTATTACCGTTTATCAAGGTGAAACGAAACATACTATCCTGCTCGACACCGGTTATACTAAAGTGGGCGTGCTCCATAATATGGAACGGCTTGGAATTAATGCCGGCAACATCGAAGCCATTGTCATCAGCCATGGCCATATGGATCACACCGGATCTCTTTATGCAATCCTCGATCAGCTTCCCGCGCGCATTCCTTTGGTGCTTCACCCGGGAGCTTTTGTACATCCCCGTTATACCCGATCTCCGGACGGAGCCATGCGCCTTTGGCCTCAAACACTGGTGCAAGATGATTTAGAGCAGCAAAACGTTGAAATAACGGTGAGCAAAACACCAACCCTGATTGCCGAAGATATGATTATGGTAACCGGTGAGGTGGAGCGAACCACAGCATTTGAAAAGGGAATGCCCAACGCCCTTTTAGAGAAAGACGGAGAGTATGTGCAAGACCCCATTTTAGACGACCAGGCCCTGGTCATCAATCTTGCAGGCAAAGGTTTGGTGGTAATCTCCGGCTGCGCTCACGCGGGCATTGTCAATACGGTTGAATATGCAAAAAAATTGACCGGCCAAAATAGTATCCATGCCGTTTTGGGAGGATTTCATTTAACGGGCCCATTTTTTGAAAAAATTCATGATGAGACTGTTGCAGCATTGAAAAAGATGGAGCCCGAGGTGGTCATGCCGATGCATTGCACCGGATGGAAGGCTATTCAAAAATTCCAAAAAGAGTTTGCCTCTAATTTTGTGCTCAGCAGCGTAGGGTCTAAGGTTATGCTCTCCTGATAAGGAAACAAGTGGGCCTTTGGCGACTTTGCCGGCAATGTGTTTTGCTAATGTAAAGGAAACTCATTAAAGAATTCCACGTTTTTGCCCGATATAAATATGAAATTACGGGATAGGGGTTAAGGATGGTTTCCGTTTTTTTTTGTCGCCCGACTCGCAAGGGGGCCGTCTTTTCTCCATACCCAGCATGAATCAACGAGGTAATTATTCACTATAGCCGGTGAAACCACATCGCCGCTTGGTTTTCCGGCATTAAAAATCCAGAAACCCTGCATTACTGCCGGTGCTATGGCAAATAAAAGTGTTGTCAAATGTGAACATTTCTTGCTTTCACTTAAAATTTTTTTCACTTTGCGTGTAAAACCGGGTGCTATTTTCAAACCTTTGATCGCGTCGAGACTGTTGGATGTTTCCTGGCACCAATCGTAAGGAATGCCCGGCATTTCAACCTTTATTTCCTTAATGGCAAGCGACGAACACTCAATGATCAGCTGCACAACCATATGGTGAACCGTGTGAGGAGGACGCTTTTCTCCGGAAACATAGATAGGTGTCAAAGTATCCTCCTTGAGCTGCCCCTCAACAAGAATATTTTTTTCACCGTATTCATAAGTGGAGATTTCAATATTTCTGGTGTGAATTTTTTTACCCTTACGCTGATTATCCAAGCTCATAATTTCCTCCGGTAGTATGTAATTTTAATCGGTATCGTAAAGAATTGATGATAAAATGTCAATTAATTCTGAGGATTTAAGAAAGGGGACGTTATTTAGTGTCCATCCAGAAATGAGGATTTTTGTTCAATATCAAGGCATGCGAAAAAAATAACCACCCCGAATAGAGCACGGGACAGGCAGGCATATGTGTATTATTCCGAGGATTATTTTTTGAGCATAACGCAGAGATTGGGCAAAAAGACCATTTATGGATGGACACTATCTGACGATCTTGCTACTTGATTTGCCGGATTGCTTTGCTCAAATCAGCTAATTTGTCGATTAACTTGTTCCGCTTAACAATTAACGTGGCTTTTTTAAAAGAAATTACAGAATCTTTTGGCATGTATGGGTTGCTTGGGTCTGATAAAATTTTTGATATTTCATTCCAGCTTTCTTTTGAAAAATTTATTTCTTCAAAAAACAGATCCGGCTTATGTCGATAAATATCCACGATTTCTTTTTCGTGTCTGATATTATACTTTTTGCATACTTTAAGCAGAATATTGCCAGTTGCTTTGCTAACAGGAAAAGTTTCGATAAATGTCTGCATGCGTCTGCCTTATCTCATAATTCTAGAACTGGTTCGAAACCAACTGTTATAATACCCCAACCAGGTTTTCAGCGTTTAGATTGTGCACCTGCGACAGGTTTTGCTTTTGGGCTCCGGTTTCCTCATAGATACTTGTCTTGATATCTTCAAGCACCTTAAGAGCCTCATCATGGTCTGTAAGAGCAGCCTTATTTGATCCCATGGTTTCCGAACGCTTACTTGCAATTTCCACCTTGTCTGTTTGATTAATAGCAGTTTTGGTAATGCCGGCATCAACCTGTTCGTGATTCCCGGTGGTTTTATCCAAAGTTTTTGAAGCATCTTTTCGCGCCGGATTTCGAGCTTCCGTTCGATCCAAACTCTGCAAAGTGTTATTGATGGAGTTCACCATATCTTTTCTCCTTTTATTAAAGAGTATCTCATTCTTATTTTGTTAGTTTCCAAACTAAAAAACCCGCTTCCAAAGGGGAGACGGGTATTCGAACATTTGCTTCGCAATTCCGCTATCTTATCCAATATAAATGGACTTAGACCGGTAACTTTGCGTCCCATCCTTTCAGAAGGTTTGCCCCTGAGCTGAGAACTGATTTCTTTTATGTATATCGGAAATTTTATGCGTAACTTTAGCTTCTTTTTATTTTTGTTAATTTTGACGGCTTCGTTAATGGCAGATTATCTATAATAAGATTTTTTTCTTTTCGAGAATAAACCAAGAAAAAACCCTAAGAGAAGCACTCCGGCTCCGGCGAGGAAATATTGAATCCTTTTTGTTTTTGGATGACTATTAAGATCTTTTGTAAGGTTATCAACTTCGATATTTAACTCTGTATTTATTGCCTTTAGCTTGCCACGTTCACCTGTCAGGGCAGCTATCTTTGTTTTAGACTCTTTAAGGAGGTTGTTGTATTTCCCGGTGAGCTGTTCAATTTTTAATTTATCATCCTGACTATTAGCCCTGATTTCATTTAGGTCAGCATCTAGATTATTTTCAAATTCTTCAATTTTGGCCTTTAATTGGCTTATTTCATTTTTCATCTCTTTAATAATTATAGCTTTGGGCTTACCTGCAGTTATAAATTTCTTTTGAACCCATCCTTCCAGCCCCTCTTTCGAGCGTATTCTCATAAAACGGTCGCCCGCTTCAAGTACTTCTACCGAGTCGGCAGTTTTCAAACTTCCTAATATATTCGCATCGTTGTCCGGGTAATCACGGATTGTAAGTAACAGCATGTCAGAGACATATTGAGTGTCGGCATGGGCTGCAACAACAAATCCAACAGGTATTGTTAACAGCAGGAATAAAAAGATAAGCTTTGATTTCATTATTCCGGTGTTTTTCATATTAGTCCCCGTTATATAAAAGATTGACGAATCCAAGTATATTAAAATTACACACAACGCATCGATTGTGTCAAGAAATTAAATGTGTTATGGGTCTTTGGGGGAACTTTTCAATAACCTTAGGAGAAAAAGGGCTTCAGAGTTTTTCAAAATCAATGTACCTTAATTTGCTGCACAGCGACCAGGGAAACCATACTCAAAATCGCACCACATACAAAGGGGATACGGTAATCAACGATCCACAGCAGGCCCCCTATTGCAGGAAGTACGACGGCTGCAATATGGTTGATAGTAAAACCAACAGCCATGCTCGGTGCGATATCCCTGGGGTCTCCCACTTTTTGAAAATAAGTGCGAATGGCAATGGCAAAATTAAAAAAGATGTGGTCAAGAATGTAAAGTATTGCCACGAGCGTTTTTGATTCCACCGCGGCATAAGCCAGAAAAATGAAAATCAGGCTGAAATATTCTAAAGAGAGTATCTTTCTTTCTCCAAATCGGATGATGCCTTTGCCGATGAGAGGGCTCAAAAAATAGTTAACCAGATTATTGATTACGAAAAGGATGGTAACTTCCTGAACCGTAAATTGAAACTTTTTGACCAACAGAAAGACTGCAAATGCCATAAAAATCTGGCGCCGGGCACCCGACATAAAAGTAAGAAAATAAAAAAGCCAATATTTTTTACGGAAAATCATTTTTTTGTGCTGGGGAACAAGATTGCGGTCAACCGGATTTTGAGAAAAACCCCAGCAGCCGACAGCTATAATAAAGCCTCCGAAGAGCAGGTAAATTTGTGCAAAGGTCAAGAGGGGTGCGATGAAATAGATTATGATGCCTATTGTGATATTCGAAGCTGCAGCCAGACTGCGCAATTTACCGAAAACCCATGGGGAGGTTTGTTTGTCAAAGTATTGGAGTGTTAGCGATTGATTGGTAGTTTCATAATAATGGAACCCGAAGCTCATGATAAGGGTGGTAAATAGAAGGCCGGAATAAGAAGGAAACAGGCCGGTTATCGCCACGCCGATTCCAAGAACCAAGATAGATAATGCTGACAGGCGATGTTCTTGAATCAGCATTATGGCAAAAACGGCAAGTAATGCTAAAAATCCGGGGATTTCACGCACAGATTGAATCACGCCGATGTGATTTCCATCCAGGCCGGCTGCTCTTACGGCAAAATTATCGAATAATGTTCGCCATGTCTGAAGCCCTATGGTCGAACTGATAGTAAGTACCATAAGGAAGCGATACATGGGGTTTTGTTTAATTGCTTTCAGTTGAGACATACTTTGCTGCGTTTACAACGCCAACATCCTTTCCACTGCCAAAAGAGCCTGTTGCCTTATGTCTTCCGGGATTTCAATTTTAGGTTTTAACTCCTCCATAGCCCAGAGGACCTTTTCCAAAGTGATGCGCTTCATATTGGGGCACACGCTCCGCTCGGTAACAGGCACATATTTAACTGCTGGATTTTCTTTGCCAAGTCGATGAAGTATGCCGGTCTCGGTTCCAACAATTAAAGTTTTTTTCTTGTATGCTCGCGCATAGCGAATTATCCCTCCGGTACTCAGGGCTTCGTCGGCCGCATCGATCACATCCGGGCGGCACTCGGGATGCACCACAATTTTAGCGTCCGGATAACGTTCCTTTTGTCTGGCAATATCGTCTACTCCAATTTTCATATGAGTTGGGCAGTATCCGGGCCAAAAGTGCATCTTTGTTCCTGACGAGCGCATGGCAAAAAGGCCCAGATACTGGTCCGGAACAAAGAGAACGGGCCGGTCCGCATCCATGGCCTGTACCACCTTGACCGCATTTGCAGACGTGCAGCAGATGTCGGAACCCGCCTTGACCGCGGCGCTGGAGTTGACATAGCAGACTACCTGAACGCCGGGATACTTCTGTTTCTCCTGCTCCAGTTGCTCCGCAGTGATCATGTCGGCCATGGGGCAGCCGGCATTTTCGTCGGGAAGCAGCACGGTCTTTGCAGGGGAAAGAATCTTGGCGGTCTCTGCCATAAAGTGCACTCCGCAAAAGACAATCACGTCAGCGTCGGTTTCAGCAGCCTTGCGGCTCAATTCAAGAGAGTCACCGGTATAATCAGCAATATCCTGTACTTCCGGACGTTGGTAGTTGTGGGCCAGGATAATTGCGTTCATCTTTCTTTTTAAAGTGCCAATTTTTTCTATCAGACTTTCGCTCATTGTAACTCCTTTCAGATCTCGTAAATAATGATAGATGAAGCGCTGAAAATTTTTACAAAACGCTCCATCTCTAATCAAAAAATGGGTTCAAAGGTTCAACGTTCAAAGGTTCAGAGGTCGGCCGCCTCGTTGTATTATCCCTATGGAATCAATGGTTAAGGAAAAAAGCGCGAAGCGCTTAACCCGACTCGGCTGAGCTCGTCGCAGGCTGAACCGGGAACCTTATAACCTAGACCGACCTGATGTCCAATTTATTTGCAATTCCATAGTATTTAAAGGTCTACGGTCATTTATATAAGGCAAATAACGAGGTCTGAATTAGTGGTTTGCCATACAATATAAATAGATTTATTGTCAACAAATAGACAAATACGTCAAAATTTCCTCTTATTTACAACCTCCATTTGGTTTTATTGACCTTCTACAACCCCCGTATCTATTTTTTGGGTAGCCATTAAATCATGCAAATTAAGCAGGTTAAACTCTTCAAAATCGGTTTATCTGCGAACCACACCTGGAGCAACTATATTTCTGGCACACTAATTGCTAAATATAAATGCTGATAACCGACAAAGACCAATGATATTTACCGGTTAAGGTTCAAGGTTGAAGGTTCAGAGGTTCAGGGGTTCAGAGGTTCAGGGTTCAAAGGCTCAGGGTTCAAAGGTTCAGAGGTTAACCCAGAGCCCAGAACGCAGAACCCAGAACCTGGAACCAATCAGTTTAGGTAGAACACAGATGACACGGATTTTGCGGATTTTCACGGATTTTATATTATTTTATCTGTATCTGTGTAGATCCGTTTTAATCTGTGTTATCCGCGTTCCATTGAACCCAGAACGCAGAACCCAGAACGGTGAACCAAGTTCGTCCAAGTACCTTTCGACTGACTTTCAGTCGGAACAGAAACCTACCTGTTCTAGCAGGTAGTGGTTTAATAAAATGCCCGATAAACCACTTAAAAACAGGCCATTAAAAAAGACTATCCTGGCAGCCGTGGACAACCTTCCGCCCATGCCTGATATCTTGCACAAGGCCCGAGCGATTATTGCAAATCCCAATTCCAGCTTTAAGGATTTAGAAAAATTAATCATTAATGACCAGGCCTTTGCCGTCAAAATTCTCAAAATTGCCAATTCATCATACTACGGCCGCGTAAAAAAGGTATCATCGATACAGGATGCGACGGTAACTATCGGAATGAACAACCTGTCTGAACTCATTACAATCGCCAGTGCTTCCTCTCTTTTCAAAAAAGCTTTGCTTGGATATGAACTTCAGGCCCAAGCTCTATGGCGGCATTCCATTGGCGTTGCCTTTGGGGCAAAAATCATTGCAGGCAGGAAATACCCGGCCCTGGCCAATGATGCCTATTCGGCTGGACTTATTCATGATGTGGGCAAACTCATATTAGACGAATATGTTTATGAGCGCAAAGAGGCTTTCCAGGAATTTATGGACGACGGCCAAGAGACTTTCCTGGAAGCTGAAAAAGAGATTCTCGGATTCGAACACGCGGAAATAGCCGCCAAAGTCTGTAAAAAATGGAATTTTCCAAAATCAATCACTGTCGCTATCCGCTATCATCATCAACCCTCGCGCCTTATGAGTAATAAGCTGGCCCATATTGTTCATGTTGCCGACCAGATTACTGAATCGACTGGTATGGATATCGACGGAATTACACTTGAAATATCTGGAAAATCTTTGGAGAGAGTAGGCGTTCATCTAGATGAAATTGCACAGCTTATGGATGAAATCACAGAGTATGTTGACCAGGTTGGCGGTACTGTAGGGGGTAGTTAAAGCTTATGGATTTTGGATCTGTTGTCGGAAGTATTTCCGGCATCTTTCTCATTATAGCCGCCATATTCATTGCGGGAGATATTCATAATTTTTGGAATGTTCCCGGGTTGATGATCGTGCTGGGGGGTACGGTTTCTACTACCCTGCTCACCTTTCAATTTACAGACGTTGTGACAGCGTTTAGGGCGGCATATCTTGCTTTTACCAAGGACAAGAAGGATCCCAACAGCATGGTTGCGACGATGATTAAGTTGTCCGAAATAAGCCGCCGGCAGGGGATACTCGGTCTAAGTAATATCAAGACAAAATCACGTTTTTTAAAAAAGGCCTGCGCACTGATTGCCGACGGCTCTGAAGAGGAAACGATAAGATCGGCATTAAGAACCGAGATTGAATCATTAAAAATGAGACACTTTATCGTTCAGGACATATTCCGCAAAATGGGGCTGTATTCACCCGCATTTGGCATGCTCGGGACATTGATCGGCCTTGTTCAAATGTTAAGCAAGCTTCAGGATCCTTCCCAGATCGGTTCCTCTATGGCCATAGCCATACTGACAACATTTTATGGTTCTTTACTCTCCACGCTGTTCTGCTTGCCCATTGCCGGAAAACTCAAAGCCAGAACTGTTCATGAGGTGATAAATCTTGAAATTGTTTTCGAAGGAGCGATCGGTATCCTCGACAACAACAACCCAATTATTGTTTACGAGAGACTATCGTCATTTATACCTGCGGCAAAGCGAAAATCATTATCATCTATGAGGGCAAGATGACATGAAGTCAAGCAGATCCGATATCTTAGATATAATTGAAGATGAAGACGAAGCCACCTGGCTTGTGACATATGCCGATCTGATGACCCTGCTTCTGGTTTTTTTTATTATAATGTACGCCATATCGTCCATAAACTTAATAAAGTTCAGAAGTACTCTAGCCTCTATTCAGTTTAGTTCTGGTCAAACAAATTCTGGAATAGGTCTTCTGGAAATTGTCAAGACTGAACAGCTTGACAAGAAAGTCAGTCTGGCGGATTTGACAGGGTTAAAATCCAGAGAAGATGAGATGTTGGGTGATATTGATGACCTGATCCAAAAAAAACAATTGGGTAAACATATCATAGCCAAAATATCCGAAGGCAAGATATACATTCAAATCCGGGGCAAAGTCCTCTTTGACTCCGGTGCCGCCCAACTGAACGACGATGCAAAACCGATTTTAGATAAAATAGTCGGTATTATACAAGATTACGAAGAATTTAATGTAAATATCAAGGGACATACGGATAACACCCCTATTTCTACGGCCCAATTTGCTTCAAATTGGGAACTATCTGCCATCCGGGCCACCACCGTTCTGAAGTATCTCATTGATGGCGAGGTTAGCCCTATGCGCCTCACGGCCACCGGTTATGGAGATCTTCTCCCTTTGGTTACCAACAATTCCGCCGAAAACAGGGCGACTAACAGGAGGGTTGAATTTGTTCTGGAAAGAAAAACAAAATAATTCTAAGATGTTTTCTTTGGAATCAAATGACAGGCGTTTATTTTATAGGGTCTTACCGCCCGTAAATGCTCCCATGGTCTTTGAGTTCGGTGGAGAAAAAGTGCAGATGGTCAATATTTGCGCCAACGGCCTTGCGTTTAAAAACAAGGGTTTTAAAAGCGGAGACACTCAGGCAATAGAATTGCTGCTGCCCTATCAGAATGTAACCTTGGCGCCTGTTTTGGAGATCAAGACCATAGACGATCAAAATGTTTGTCATTGCAAATTTCGTGAAATTGGAGAGGATGAAGTTGAAGTGATTCACAATTACGTTCTAAAAAGGCAAAAGGAGATAATGCAGTCACAAAAAGCAAACAAGAATGTAACATCATGAAAAGAGACCTTTCAAACCCCATCCACAGCATCCCGACTTTGGCGGGATTGCACTTCCACTCAAAATACTCATCCCGCTACCAGCAGGACTTTGCTTTTCGCCGTCGCCGTAGTGTTCCCGAATATCGGGATTTAGCAAAGCTCAACTTGCATATGCGGCAAACTCGACGCTTGCAAAATTCAGGTATAACAATTTCTATACAAGTAGGCGTATCAATTTGACAAAGTAAAATTGCTTGATGTATACATGAACTTTTTTATAGAATAGAAAAGGCAGCTTTACCTGTTGAAAATCCAAGACATGTTGTTTCTACAACGTTAGGGTGAAATGAATTTTAAATTCAACAAAGCACTGGTCACCGGCGGCGCAGGGTTTATCGGATCTCATCTTGTTGATGCCTTGATAGCTGAGGGGTGCGAAGTTAGGGTGATTGATGACCTTTCGACCGGCAGTCTGTCAAATATAGAGCATATTATAGAGCATATTACTTTTTATCAAGGTGATATTCGGGACCAAAAATTATTAATGCAGGCAGCCGCAGACTGCGATATAATATTCCACCAGGCCGCCGTGGTTTCGGTTCCTCAGACAGTGGTAAATCCGGTTGAATCCGCCACGATAAACGCAATGGGGACACTTTTTGTTCTTGAAGCCGGCCGCAAAAACAATGTCAAACGCGTCGTGATTGCCGGCTCATGTGCAGTTTACGGTGACGACCCGGAATTGCCGAAGCATGAAAATATGAACCCGGAACCGCAAAGTCCTTATGCTGTGCAAAAGCTTACTGGAGAGTTATATGCCCGTTTGTATCATGACCTTTACAAGCTTGAAACGGTTTGCCTGCGCTATTTTAATGTTTATGGACCCAGACAGGACCCATCATCCCCATACTCCGGGGTCATGTCGATTTTCATGACCAAAGCCGCCGCTGACTCAACGCCCGTTATTTACGGGGATGGCAATCAGTACCGGGATTTTGTATATATAAAAGATGTTGTCCGAGCCAATCTGCTTGCGGCCAATGCGCACAAAGCCGGCGGGAAAATATATAACATCGGTACAGGAAAAGCTGTCCGCATCAATGAGCTATGGGCAATGATCAGTAAGCTGGCCAATAAAAAGATCAAGCCAGAGTATGAACCGGCAAGGCCCGGAGAGATTCGCGAGTCTCTGGCAGATATCGATTGCGCTAAAGAAGCTCTTGGATTTGAACCGGAGTATTCCTTTGAAAATGGCCTTAAAGAGACCTTTGAATATTATCTTTCGACAGAGCTCAAAAGGTGATAATAAATGAAATTTAAATTCACCAAGGTATTGGTCACCGGCGCGGCCGGTTTTATCGGTTATCACCTGTCAAAGCGCCTTTTACAAAATGGCTGTCATGTTACCGGTATAGACAACCTCAATCCATACTATGATGTCCGTCTTAAAGCAGCCCGTCTTGACAAGCTGACACCTTTTGAAAACTTTTCCTTTTCCAAAATTGACCTTTCCGATCCAAAGGCTTTGGAGAAGATTTTTGGCGATACACAATTTGATGTTGTTGTTAATCTGGCCGCCCAGGCCGGTGTCAGGTATTCTCTTGAAAATCCTCAAGCTTATGTAGATGCGAACATTGCAGGCTTTGTTAATATTCTGGAATGTTGCCGGTACAACGATATTCAGCATCTGGTATTTGCCTCATCCAGCTCTGTTTACGGGGCCAATACCAAAATGCCTTTTTCAGTTCACCACAATGTAGATCACCCTGTGTCCCTGTATGCTGCTACAAAAAAAACAAATGAACTCATGGCACACACTTACAGCCACCTGTTCGGACTTGCCTGCACCGGCCTTAGGTTTTTTACGGTTTACGGGCCCTGGGGACGACCTGACATGGCCCTTTTTCTTTTTACCAGGGCCATTCTGGAAGAACAATCGATAAAAGTATTTAATCACGGCCGGATGCAGCGAGATTTTACCTACATCGACGATATCATAGAGGGTGTTGTAAGGGTAATGGGTCAACGCCCGGAACCGAATCCGACCTGGAGCGGAGACAATCCAGACCCCGGAACATCGTATACCCGCTATAAAATTTATAATATCGGAAACAATAATCCGGTTGAGTTAATGGATTTTATTGCGGCCATCGAAGATGCCCTTGGCCGCCGGGCTAAAAAAGAATTCCTTGATCTTCAGCCGGGTGATGTACCTGCAACGTATGCTGATATTGACGACCTGATAGAAGATGTCGGCTTTAAACCAGGCACCTCCATCGATACCGGGATCCAACG
This sequence comes from Desulfobacterales bacterium, assembly GCA_030145595.1. GTDB lineage: Bacteria > Desulfobacterota > Desulfobacteria > Desulfobacterales > UBA11574 > Desulfatibia_A. The sequence goes on from JAQYVG010000014.1 coordinate 21,315, forward strand.
TTTTGTGGCCTGGTTCAAGGAGTATTACAAGTACCAGTAAGGTTCAGAGATTCAGAGGCTCAGAGGTTGAACGGTTCAGAGGTTAACCCAGAACGCAGAACCTGGAACCAATCAGCTTAGGTAGAACACAGATGACACGGATTTTGCGGATTTTCACGGATTTTAATTATTTTATCTGTATCTGTGTAGATCCGTTTTAATCTGTGTTATCCGCGTTCCATTGAACGCAGAACCCAGAACTTAGAACCCAGAACCTTTGAACCCTCTGAAAAGGTGATTTGAATGAAAATAGCTATTATCGGAACAGGATATGTGGGGCTGGTTGCCGGAGCCGGATTTGCAAACCTTGGTAACGAAGTGATCTGCTTTGATATTGACAAGGCCAAGATAGATCAGCTCTCAGACGGAGTAATGACGATTTATGAGCCCGGTCTGGAGGAAATCCACCAAAGAAATCTTAAAACCGGCCGGCTCACCTTTACAACCGACGGCATCAAAGCGGTCCAGGAGTCTGATATTATTTTTATCTGCGTCGGCACTCCCGAAAACGAGCAGCAGGAAGCGGACCTGACCGCAGTGCAAGCAGCCGCAAAAACTATTGGCAGATATATGAATAGTTATAAGATTGTTGTCAATAAAAGTACGGTGCCGGTAGGAACTGCCGATCTGGTTAAAAAAATAATAGCCCAAAACCAGCAGGAAAAAATAGAATTTGATGTTGTCTCCAACCCTGAATTTTTAAGGGAGGGGGCTGCTGTAAAAGATTTTGAAAACCCGGACAGAATTGTGATCGGTACGGATAGCAAGAAAGCCGAAGAAATTATGACTTCGTTGTACCGTTCGCGTGCAAGAACCGATCGGCCGATTATGGTTACCGGCATAAGGAGTGCCGAGATTATCAAATATGCCTGCAATACCATGCTGGCAACCCGGATAAGCTTTATGAACCAGATTGCTTATCTATGTGAAAAAACCGGTGCGGATATTAAGGAAGTTGCCAAGGGCATGGGTTTTGATCGCAGGATTGGACCCCGCTTTCTGCAGGCAGGCGTCGGTTTTGGCGGCAGCTGTTTTCCGAAAGACGTTAAGGCGCTTATCGTAACGTTGAAAGAAAACGATTGTGATGCCGACCTGTTTGAAGCCGTAGCCAGGATTAACGAGATCCAGAAAAACATTGCAGTAGAAAAACTCAAGTCTGTAATGGAGATTAAGGACCGTACCATAGCTGTCTGGGGAATTTCGTTCAAGCCCAAAACAGATGATATCAGAGAAGCGCCTGCACTGATAATCATAAGAGCTTTACAGAAGCTGGGAGCAAAAGTTAACGCTTGTGATCCGGTCGCAATTGAGAACGCCAAAAAACAATTAGACCAAGTCAAGTTCTTTGAAAATCCTTATGAATCCATCCGCGACTGCGATGCTTTAATAATTGCCACCGAATGGAATGAGTTCCGCAACTTGGATATGCGGGCGGTAAAAATCCTTTTAAAAAATCCGATTATCATTGACGGTAGAAACATCTATGATCCCAAAGAGATGAGAGCACTTGGATTTGAGTATATGGGAATCGGCAGGTAAAGAGGTTCAGAGGTTCAGAGGTTCAGAGGTTGGAAGGTTCAGAGGTTAACCCAGAACGCAGAACCCAGAACGCAGAACCCGGAACCAATCAGCTTAGGTAGAACACAGATGACACGGATTTTGCGGATTTTCACGGATTTTATATTATTTTATCTGT